>CAMGMW010000121.1 GCA_946059285.1 uncultured Clostridia bacterium | reverse complement strand
GCTTTGCCTCCGCATATTTCCAGATCCTTTACCCGGAGGATGAGAACGTGGCCTCCTATGTTTTTGCGCCGCAGGGAAGGCTTTCATCCGTTACTACGCTTAGCAATACATACGACCGAACGACATTATGGTCTTCAAAGTATATAGATTATACGTATAACAATCTCGCGTTTTATCTTCCTGCCGCCTACGCGGACGACGAGCTGCAGTCGGATGACGCGAGGGTGTCAGAGCTGTCTGTGACCGGGATGATTGATGGTACAGCGCCCTGGGACGGGGACGATGAAGACGGCAATGACTCCGCGCCGGACAACCGGATTGTCCGTACCTTTGATACAGTGAGCTATGATGTCCATTATATCATCAACACGAAGAATTCCGAGAATACCTATTCCCGTGCGCGGATGTTCATTCAGGCGGAGTTGGACTGCACCCTGCAGCAGGCAAAATTCGATCTGGACAGTATGGCGTGGCTCAAGTGTGCAAAGCAGGTCAACTGTGACGGCAGAGTGGTGCTGACGGGAAGCTATGATATTGTGCCGGACGAGGAAGGAAGAATTCGCATTCCAGGTGAAGGCACGCTGCAATTCATTGTGGAGGTAATGGCGCTTGCCGACGGGCAGACGGTGCAGCCCACCTTCTATGCGTGGATGGAATTCAACGGCAGCGCCTACCATGCGGCAAATACGGTGATCCGTGACTTTGGTTATGTTAATACATTGTCGTATGAGCTGGGCTGGAGTCCGAATACCTTGGTGGTCGACCCAAGTGCCGGCGGTGTCTATCAGGATGTACAAAAGGCGGTTGCAGACCCGGTGACGGTTTCGGCGGCACCGAAGTACAATGTGCAGCTTAGGTGGCCCAAGGACCATGACTATGACACGTTTGATTTTTCCACAGGCAGCGGTGATGCGGCGCGGACGCAGGCGGAACTCGTGAAGGAAATCCATGGCGGTACAGAGATCACCGGACGGATGATGACTTTCGGTGTGGTTCTCCAGCTCTACAACGATTCGGTCAACAAGGGCATGAAGGGCATTGAGCTTCCGGACCCCTCGAAGGATATCACTTTGACTCTGGGAATGTGGACACGGATTCAGACGGAGGAGGACGGGGAATGGACGGTTGCCACAGACCCGGCGGCCATCCCGCTCCTCTGGGAATATGAGCCGGCGAGTTTTATATCAAATAACTGGAAGACAGGCATGCTTGGACGCAGGATGCGCCTATCTAATTATGGGAGTCTCTTTATTGGCTCGGCGGGTCCTCTTAATTCTATCCCGACCGACTATAATCCGGATAAGATGCACTCCTACTGCCTGAACGGCGGCGGCTGGAGCGGCGAGCAATGGAGACCGGAGGAAAGCGACGGTTGCCAATATGTGACCGTAACGGTAAGCGGCTTTGAGGTGGTGAATGAGGACGGATACTACAATTTCCCAAAGTGTACTTCTAATTATCGTGGCTACGCTTTGGAAAACTCTTATATTTCCTACCCGGCGAACGTTGGCTGCTTTTCCGCCGGCTATTTTCAGGTGCTGTATCCCGCGGTCGAGGGTGTGCTGTATTATAATCTGTTCGTAGCAGACCGACTGGTCTCCATGACCTCCCTGAGCGGGAAAATTGTCAGCCAAGATAGCAGCGATCAGCTCGGCTGCGAGGTTTACGCCGCGCAGGCGAGGACAGATGATGACTTGAAATCACAGATATATCCGGGCAGCGGCGTAGGCTCGATCGGCAAAGGCGTTGGCGTGACTCCGACTGCCGAAATCTTGGAAAAAACTATTGGACATTTTTCGGCTGGTGATGGCGGGACGATTTGCTCGACCGGAGCGGGTCCGTTTGGCGGCGGACCAGGCATTGGGGTGCGCGGGGACGACGGCTGGATGCCGGTCGGCTATACGGGTGCGCTTGCCGCCAGAGTATCAAGCAGTGGCGACACGCCTCGTCTGATCCGGGCTGCGGATGTCTTCATTCGCTTTGACGCCGACGGCTGCCAGCCGATGGACATCGATGGAAAATATCTGGATGAAGACGGAGCGGTTGTGCAGCAGGGTCAATACAGTACGACCGTGCAGCAGTATCCCTATACGTCGTATTTCTTTGTTACACAAGCCGATACCAGAGCAAAGCCGTTCCGGTATAAATTCTTCTTTGCATCCAAGGCAGACGGGAAAAACTGGGCGGACAGCGCCAGTGATAACGCGGTGGACGCGGAAATGTGCGCGACCGGCATGCAGGATGCGGACCTGCGTTACTATTCCAGCATGGCGGCGCTGAAGGCGGATCTGCTTCCGGACGGGACGGAACGGGTCTGTGTCGGCGTCCTGGTGGAAATGCGCGGCGGCGTCGGCGGCGATTGCGGTTTCGGCGTTCCCGCAGAATTTACCGATGACTATAACGATGTCGGTCGGGTCTTTGACGTGACCAATGAGGTAATCGCGTGGACGCAGGGAACGTCCGGCACGGATAAGATCGAGCGGATCGGCTTCTCCGAGCTGACCGAGGAGGGCTGCAGCTTTGCTGAGCTGGTGACGGACGACACGGAAAACGAAACCGAATTCAGCTTCCTCAGCGGAAAAAGATACCGTATGGAATCCGACTATCAGCGGACGGTCTATGACGAAAACGGCAATGTCAGCGGCGCAACGAAAAATACGGTTAATTCTTACCACGGTTTTTCCTATGTGATTGTCGGCAACTATGCCAATATCACAAAGACCGTGACAAACGGTTCTGTAAACGGAAGCGACCGCTATTTGAACATGGACGCGGGTGAGCGGCAGGTCAACTACCACCTGTCGGCAGACATTGAGCTGGACCAATCCCTGGGCTCTGACCACATCGGCACCGGAACGGACCGGAATGTGACCGTAACGATCAAGGACTATCTGCCTTCCAAGAAGGTCTCCCTTGATCCGAATACGACCTTTACGATCTCCTGCTCGGACAGCGCGTCAACGCCGGTGGAGATCACACTACGGGACAATGCCGGCTCCGGGACGATGACGGTCAACGGAGAGACGGTAGATATACAAATTGAGATGCGCTACAATGCTTCCACAATGTGCTATGAGGTAACCTATACCCTCTCTCATGTGGTTGCCTCCGATATCGCAGGCAAGTACACGATCGACTATTCTGCCAATGTCGGAAATCCCGGCGGGGATGAGGAGGTCGATGAAGTCAAGCATAATGAACAACTGACTTCCGTCGCAACGATTCGCTGCACGGGCGACGACAGGGCGATTAAGGAAAGCTTTGGCAACTACACCACGACAACCTTTAAGATCCAGAAGCTGTCCAATTCAGCGCTGGTAAAGACGGTACTCGAAAAGCTGGTGGAGATCAATTCACAGATCGGCTACCGCATCTCCTATAACAATACCTCCAACACGGACTATTCCTCTTACCGCATCCTGGATGTGCTGCCTTACAACGGCGACGCTTTCCACAGCTCATTTAGCGGGACCTACAGAACCGGGGATATCACCTTTAACTTGGCAGAACTCAAGGACAGCCAGATCAGACTGTGGTATCTGACCGGAGAACGAGGAGCGCTGACAGTGGACGCGGAAGCTACGCTGGTCACGCTGGGCGACACGGCAACATTGACCCTGGAGGACGGCACGAGCTTCACGTTGACGGAGTTGGCGGTCAACTACACGGACGGACAGGAAAGTGTCACGGTAACGCTGCCGGACGATACCATTGCGGTCCTGATCGGCGGTACGCTGAAGGCGCATGCGACGGTCAGCGCGGAGATTACCATTTTGCCGCAGGGCAACAAGGACGGTGACATCTACAAGAACCGTGCGACGCTGGCAACGACCGGCGAGGTTCCGGTCATTGCACCGACGGTCAGTGCAACCGTGGTCAGACGCTTTATTTCCGGTCGCGTCTGGGCGGATTTGGATTTGAACGGGATCCGTGCGGACAGTGAGCCATATCTGAGCGGGGTGACGGTTGACCTGTATCGGCAGAATGAAAGCGGCGAGTATGAGCGGATCAGCGATGGCGTGCAGACGAACTTGCGCGGAGAGCCAATCCGCACGGTGACGACCGGCGCTGACGGCGCATACCTCTTTGACGCGCTGCCGCAGGGCACTTACCAAGTGGTGTTTGGCGGTCAGCGGCTGCCGAATCTGATTCTGACGAAAGACCGGCAAGGAACGGATACCGCACGAGACAGCGACGCGAAGCCTGTCTATTCTGAGAGCGGCAGCCTGCAAAACGGCGTGATCAAGGGAATTGTGCTGCATTCCACGGCGGATATGGGCAGTTATCTGGAATCACAGGATTATCTGGATGCCGGCCTGTGTACAGCGATGCTGGAGGTACTGAAATTCAGTGCCTCGGACAAAGAAACACTGGCAGGCGCGGTGTTTGGGCTGTATACCGACTCGTCTTGTGATGTTCCGGCAAGCTATTTCCCCACCACTGATTGGGTGACGGGAACAGCATCTGCGGCAGAGCGCACCACGAACAGCAGCGGACTGGCATATTGGTATGGGCTTGCTCCCGGGACATATTATCTGAAAGAGCTGCAAGCGCCTGACGGGCACCTCCTGAATGACACCGTTGTGACACTGACGGTAAAATCGGACGGTACGTTTGTTGTGGCGGGTACGGACAGTTATGAATCACCGATCTGTGCAAAGCTGAGCATCAGCGTGAGCAACGGTCATGGCTATGAACTTCCGAAGACAGGAGGAAGCGGGAGCGAGCTATACTACTGTCTGGG
>CAMGMW010000120.1 GCA_946059285.1 uncultured Clostridia bacterium | reverse complement strand
TAGGGTTTGACAGCGGCGGAAATACGGGCAATCCACAGACGGCGGAAATCGCGCTTCTTCTGCTTACGGCCAATGTATGCGTAAACGCCAGACTTCTTGACGGCCTGCTTCGCCATCTTAAAGTGAGTCGATTTGGAACCCCAGTAGGACTTTGCGAGCTTTAAAACCTTATTTCTTCTCTTGCGCGTCATCATCGCGCCTTTTACTCTTGCCATTTGTATATCCTCCTATCCGATTATTTGTACGGGATCATCTTTTTGATGCTCTCGACGTTGGTGACATCCGCGTAGGTTGTGCTTCTCAGACGACGACCGCGCTTGGTGTCCTTCTTGGTGAGGATATGGCTCTTGAAGGCGTGTGCTCTCTTGACCTTACCGGTCTTGGTGAGATTGAATCTCTTCTTTGCACCGCTGTGAGTTTTGAGTTTCGGCATGGTGTTTCTCCTTTGTTATTATTTTGCGTTTTTCGGCGACAGGAACAAGGACATATGTCTGCCGTCGAGCTTGGGTTTCTTTTCTACGTTGGCAACTTCGGCGCATCCTTCGCCAAATCGGATCAAAAGCTGTTCGCCGATGTCGGTATGTGCCATTTCGCGGCCGCGGAAGCGCACGGTGACCTTAACACGATTGCCGTCCCTGAGGAACTTCATCGCGTTTTTCATTTTGACATTCAGGTCGTTGGTGTCGATGCCCGGAGACATGCGAATCTCCTTGATTTCGACGACACGCTGATTCTTTTTGGCTTCCCGTTCTCTTTTCAGTTGGTCGAAACGGAATTTACCGTAGTCCATAATCTTGCAGACCGGGGGAACGGCATTGGGAGAGATCTTGACCAAGTCAAGTTCCTGCTCCTCCGCCATGGCCAGCGCTGCTTCGGATGAGACGATTCCGACCATAGTGCCGTCGTTGGCGATCAGGCGGACTTCCTTATCACGAATTTCTTCGTTGAGCTGATGATCTAATTTGCCGATGGTAAAGCACCTCCATAACACAAAAAACGCGGATGCCGCAGCACCCGCAACCGAAACGACTGCGCATAAAACCGCACAGTACTTTTCGATATCAAACCTCTGAGCCGAAGCGGGAGGTGAGGACGGGGCTGCCGACCTTCTTCCTTTTGCCCTGATATGATACCATCCCTTTCCACAGTTGTCAAGTATTTTTTTCACACTTTTTTCGCGATAATCTTTGCAAATCGACGGAAATGTGATATGATTATGGGCGAAAATCAATTTCGGTAGGAAGGACGCTTTTACTTATGGGAAAGATTGCATTCCTGTTCTCCGGTCAGGGCGCGCAGCGCGCCGGTATGGGGAAGGAATTTTATGAGCAAATTGCCTCTGTCCGCAGTTTGTTCGATGCGGCGGAGGAGTATCGTCCCGGTACGCTGCGTCAGCTTTTCTCAGGCAGCGAGGAGGAATTGCGGCGTACGGAGAATACCCAGCCATGTCTGTATCTGGCGGATATCGCGGCGGCGATGGCGCTGCGGGAGCAGGGAGTCCTGCCCCAGGCAGCGGCGGGCTTTTCTCTGGGCGAGCTGCCCGCGCTGGCCTTTGCGGGCGCGTTCGACCCGCTGGCGGGCTTCTGTCTTGCCTGTGCCAGAGGTACTTATATGGCGGCGGCTGCGGCAGATACCGACGCGGGCATGGCGGCGATTGTCAGGCTGCCGGATGAGACGGTAGAGCGTCTGTGCGCAAAATATCCGCATGTACATCCTGTCAATTATAACTGTGACGGGCAGCTTGCCGTCGCGGGAGACCGCGGTGAGTTGGAGCTGCTGTATCAGGATGTCGCCGCCGCCGGTGGGCGAAGCATGCCGCTGAATGTCAGCAGCGCATTCCATTCGCCTTATATGGATGCAGCAGCCGAGCATTTTGGGGCGTATCTGAGCAATGTTCCACTGCAGCAGCCTGCGCTTGCCGTCTATTCCAATTTTACGGCGCAGCCATATACCAGCGAGGTGCGGCAGCTTCTGATGCGGCAGATCAACCACCCGGTGCGCTGGAAGACCATCCTGCATACCCTGCAGGAGCAGGGATTCGATACCTTCATTGAATGCGGCGTGGGCGGCGTGCTGTGTCGTCTGACCCGAAAGAACCTAACGAACTGCCGTGCTTATACCATAGAGAACATGCAAGACCTGCGCAAGCTCTGCGAGGAGGTGCTGACACCGTGCCCCTGACTCGACTGAGCGCACGCGAGCGTATCGCTTTGACTTTTGATGAAGGCAGCTTTCGGGAACTGGCTGCCGATCTGAAAAGCGTTGACTTCCTGAACTTCCCGCACTATGCGCAGAAGCTGGAAGCGGCGCAGGCTGCAACGGGGGAAAAGGAAGCGGTGCTTTGCGGCACGGCGGCGATCGAGTCCATGCCCTGTGCCGTGTTTGCCATGGATGCGCGATTTATTATGGCCTCTATGGGCTCCGTGGTGGGGGAAAAGATTACCCGCTTGTTTGAACTGGCGCTGGAGCGGCGATTGCCGGTCATCGGCTTTACCGCCTCCGGCGGCGCGAGAATGCAGGAGGGCGTCGTCTCTCTGATGCAGATGGCGAAATGCTCAGGCGCGGTCAAGCGCCACAGTGAGGCGGGGCTGTTGTACACTGCGGTACTGACCGACCCCACCACCGGCGGCGTAACCGCCTCTTTTGCGATGCAGGCGGATATCATTCTTGCCGAACCGGACGCGCTGATCGGCTTTGCCGGACGGCGTGTGGTGGAGCAGACCACCGGAAATCAGCTCCCCGCCGATTTCCAACGGGCGGAGTTTTTGCTTGGACATGGCTTTGTGGACGCGGTGGTGCCGCGGGAGCTGCAGACGCAGACACTGGCAAACATTCTACGACTGCATGGAGGGACGGCACAATGACGGCATATGAACGACTGAAGATGACGCGCCGCAGTGGGCGGCCCACGGGAAAGGCGTTCGCGGCGGAGTTATTCCGGGATCGCGTCGAGTTGTGCGGCGACCGCCGTTACGGGGAGGACCCCGCTGTTGTTGCGGGCATCGGCATGCTGAACGGCAGGGCGGTGACTTATATTGCCACGAACAAAGGTGTGGATATCCAGGAGCGGATGCGAAATCATTTCGGCTCTCCCTTGCCGGAGGGCTACCGAAAAGCGCTGCGGCTGATGAAGCAGGCGGAGAAATTCCGACGTCCCGTGATCTGTCTTGTCGATACGCTGGGCGCTTACTGCGGCGTGGAGGCGGAGGAACGCGGACAGGGCGAGGCGATTGCGGAAAATATATTGGAAATGATGGGGCTTCGCACGCCAATCATTTCTATCGTGATCGGAGAAGGCGGCAGCGGCGGCGCATTGGCGCTGGCGGCAGCGGACCGGGTATATATGCTGGAAAACGCGGTCTATTCCGTGATCTCCCCGGAGGGCTGCGCCAGCATTCTCTGGAAGGATGCCGCCCATGTGGCGGAAGCGGCGCAGTGCCTGCGAATCACGGCGGAGGATATGCTGGAGTTTCATGTGGCGGACGGAATTTTCACGGAGAATTTCTCTGATTTTTCCCAGATGTGCGCTGTCATACGGGAGCGGCTTTCCTCGGAGCTGGAGACCTTGTGCGCGCTGCCGACGGAGGAACTGCGGGAGCAGCGGTACCGCCGATTCCGTCGAATCGGTGTCTATGAGGAAAACGGTTGCGTTATGCGCTTTCCTAATGTATAATATACGAATGAGAAAAAAGAAAGGAAGCATTCCCATGAATGAACAGATTGCAGAAAAGATTAAACATATGATCAGCGAGTCCCTGCGTATCCCGGAGGAAATGCTGGACTATGATGCCGAACTGTTTGCCGGTGATATCGGTCTGGACTCCGTGGACTCTCTGGAGATCATCGCGGGGATTGACGATTTGTTCGGCGTAGACATGACCGGCGTGGAGCGGGAGCATTTCCAGACCATTCGCACACTGACGAATTACGTCGAAGGTAAGCTGGACTGAAATGAAAAAGCGTTTTGTAGTGACCGGATTGGGGTTAATCTGCGCTGTCGGCAATGATGTGGAAAGCTGTTGGCAGAACATCTGTGCCGGGCAAAGCGGCATCCGTAAGGTGGAGAGCATCTCCACGGAAGGGTGCAGCTCCCATGTGGGCGGAGAGGTGCGCTGTACGGAGCTGCCGGCGCCGGAATTTGACCGTTCCGTGCGGCTTTGTCTGCATGCGGCACAGGAGGCGGTTGCAGACGCGGGACTTACCGATCTAAGCGACGCGGGTGTGATTCTGGGCAGTTGCGTCGGCGGTGCAGCGAGCATCGACCGCTATTATACGGCGAAGCAGACCGGCAAAACGGAATCGGAGGTTATCCCCCACATGACCGCGTCCGCCATTGCCTGCAACACCGCCTATGCGCTGGGCGCGGGGGGCGAGATCGCCAATATTGTCAACGCCTGCGCCGCAGGTACCATGAGCATTGCCTATGCCTGTGATCTGATCGGCGCCGGACGGGGAGAGGTGTTCCTTGCCGGCGGTACGGATGCCTTTTCCTCTCTGGCTTTTGCGGGCTTCCATGCACTGCATGCGCTGTCGCCGGAACCCTGCCGTCCGCTGAACCGCAGCGATGGCATCAGCCTCGGTGAGGGCGCGGGTATCGTTGTGGTGGAGTCATACGAGCATGCAATCGCTCGCGGCGCGAAAATCTACTGTGAAATCACCGGCTGGGGCGTCAGCTCCGATGCCTTCCATATCACTGCGCCGCAGCCGCAGGGCGAGGGGCAGCTCAGTGCGATTTGCCGCGCCATGCAGCGGGCGGGCGTATC
>CAMGMW010000119.1 GCA_946059285.1 uncultured Clostridia bacterium | reverse complement strand
CGTCGCCGCCGAGACCCCAGAACTTGCACTCGATGGTGCCTTCCGCCGCGGTGTTGGGGCAGTTCTTGTCCTCGGGCAGGGAGAGGCCGGTCACGTCATCGACGATGCCGATGGTGAACTGACGCTTCATCTCGTCCTTCTTCAGCTCGCTGTAAACGGCGAAGACGGAAGCGGGCGGGGTATCCTTGGAGCCGAGACCGTAACGGCCGCCGATGACCTGAATGTCGGTCTTGCCGGCGTTGGCGAGCGCGGTGACGACGTCGAGGTACAGGGGCTCGCCCTGTGCGCCGGGCTCCTTGGTGCGGTCGAGGACGGCGATCTTCTTGCAGGTCGCGGGAATGGCCTCGAGCAGGCGCTCGGCCTTGAACGGACGGTACAGACGAACCTTGATGAGACCGACCTTTTCGCCGTGGGCGTTGAGGTAGTCGATAACCTCCTCGGCCACGTCGCAGATGGAGCCCATCGCGATGATGACGCGGTCGGCGTCGGGCGCGCCGTAGTAGTTGAACAGCTTATAGTCGGTGCCGAGCTTGGCGTTGATCTTATCCATGTAGGACTCAACGACCTCGGGCAGCGCGTCATAATACTGGTTGCAGGCTTCACGATGCTGGAAGAAGGTATCGCCGTTCTCATGGGAGCCGCGCATGGCGGGACGCTCGGGGTTCAGACAGTGCTTACGGAACGCGGCAACGGCATCCATATCGCACATTTCTTTCAGATCGTCATAATCCCAGATAGCGATTTTCTGAATCTCGTGGGATGTGCGGAAACCGTCAAAGAAGTTGATGAACGGGACACGACCCTTGATCGCAGCAAGGTGTGCGACAGGCGCGAGATCCATGACCTCCTGTGGGTTGGTTTCGCAGAGCATGGCAAAACCGGTCTGACGGCAGGCATAGACATCAGAATGGTCTCCGAAAATGTTCAGCGCGTGGGTAGCGAGCGTACGGGCAGAGACATGGAACACGCCGGGAAGCAGCTCGCCTGCGATTTTATACATGTTCGGGATCATCAGCAGAAGACCCTGCGAAGCAGTATAGGTCGTAGTCAAAGCACCGGCAGCCAGCGAACCATGTACGGTGCCGGAGGCGCCTGCCTCGGACTGCATTTCGACCACCTTGACACAGTTGCCAAAGATGTTCTTTCTTCCCTGTGCTGACCACTGATCAACGTAGTCCGCCATCGGGCTGGACGGAGTAATAGGATAGATGCCCGCTACTTCCGTAAAGGCATAGCTGACATGCGCGGCGGCGGTATTGCCGTCCATAGTTTTCAGTTTTCTTGCCAAAATGAATACCTCCTGAAAGTATTTATACTCAGACAGCTTCATTCTACCACCTTTTTTCTGTTTTGTAAATCAGAAAAAAACGTCGAATCGCTTATTTTGTGGAAATTGCGCGAAAAAATTGCAGTGCGCGATAAGAAGCGGAAAAATTCATTGTAATTTAGCGCGATTTGTTGTATGATAAACAAAAGGAGGCGGGAGCATGGTCAGTCGTGTGGATTCGATGGGGTTGAACGGTATCAGCGGGTATACGGTTTCTGTTGAGTGTTTTATTTCCAACGGCTTACCTGCGTTTGATGTTGTCGGATTGCCGGATGCGGCGGTGAAGGAAGCGCGTGAGCGGGTCCGGGCAGCGATCAAAAACAGCGGTTTTAAATTTCCGGTCAGCCGCATCACGCTGAACCTTGCGCCCGCAAATACGAAAAAAACCGGTACGCTGTATGATTTGCCAATATTACTGGGCATCCTTAGTGCAACCGGTGTCTGCAAGCTGCCGAAGGAGCATGGGGCGTTCATTGGAGAGCTGAGTCTGGAAGGAAAGCTGCGCCCGGTCAATGGTGTGCTTCCGATGGCGATTGCAGCGCAGAAGGCCGGAATCAAAACAATATATTTGCCGGCGGCAAATGCGAAGGAAGCGACGCTGGCAGGGGATTTGACCGTCATTCCCGTGCAGGAAGTGTCTGAATTGGTCGCGCATCTGCGGGGAGAACGGATCATTGCACCGGAGGAACCATGGGTACCGCAGGAGGACACCACAAACCTGCCGGATTTCTCCGACGTGAAGGGACAGGAAAACGTGAAGCGCGCGCTGGAAATTGCGGCGGCGGGGTCCCATAATGTTTTGATGGTGGGACCTCCTGGCTCCGGCAAAAGCATGCTGGCAAAGCGTCTGCCGTCGATCCTGCCGGAGATGTCGCGGGAGGAAGCACTGGAGGTGACACAGATCCATTCGGTTATGGGACTGCTGACACCGGAGGCGCCTCTGGTGCGTCATAGACCGTTTCGATCGCCGCACCACACGATTTCAGCGGCGGGACTTGCCGGCGGCGGGACCATCCCACGTCCGGGGGAGATTTCACTGGCTCACCGCGGCGTACTGTTTTTGGATGAGCTGCCCGAATTCCGGAAAGAAACGCTGGAGATTATGCGTCAGCCACTGGAGGATGAAGTTGTGACAATTTCAAGGGCCAACAGCACGGCAAGCTTTCCCAGCCAGTTCCAGCTGGTTTGCGCTATGAATCCTTGCCGCTGTGGCTGGTACGGAGATCCATCCGGTCGCTGCGTCTGCTCTCAGGCGTCCGTCAACAGCTATCTGTCACGAATTTCGGGACCGCTTCTGGATCGAATTGATATAATTGTTGAGGTCCCGGCACTGAATTTTACGGAGCTGCGAAGTCACGCCATACCTGAGTCCTCGGCAGAGATAAAAAAGCGCGTTGAAGCGGCACGTGCGATGCAAAGGAAACGCTATGCCGCCGGGAAATGCCGCTGTAATGCCAATATGCAAACAGCGGAGCTGCGGAGATACTGCAATTTGGATGATGCCTGCGCGGAGCTGATGAAGCAGGCGTTTGACGCGCTCGGTCTGACGGCACGCAGCTATGACCGCATCCGTAAGGTGGCGCGGACGATTGCCGATCTGGACGGCTGCACCGATATTCAACCGCAGCACCTTGCAGAGGCAATTCAGTATCGTACTTATCGACTATCCCAGAATTGAGGCGATAAAATGAAAGAAATGTTTTTATTAAAGCTTGGTGAAATCGTCCTAAAGGGCGGCAATCGTTTTCAGTTTGAAAACCGCCTGAAAACCAATGTCACACGCAGAATGCGCCCGTTCGGAGAATTCCATGTTTATATCTCCCAGTCTACGGTCTATGTTGAGCCGGAGAGCGATGCCTGTGATGTGGATGGCGCATGGGAGGCATGCCATGCTATTTTCGGCATTGTCAGTCTTTGCCGATGCCGCCCCTGCGATAAGGATTTGGACGCGATTTTCCAAACGGTGATGGCATATCTCGGAGATGATCTGCAGACGGCAAGGTCTTTCAAGGTTGAGTCCAAGCGTTCCGATAAGCGGTTTCCGCTGACCTCGATCGGGATTTCCCAGGAAATCGGCGGACGGATCGCAGAGGCGCTCCCGACACTGGAGGTGGATGTGCATCACCCGGAGTACACGGTCTATGTGGAAGTGCGGGAGCATGCGGCATATGTTCACGGTCCGGCAGAGCAAGGGGCGGGAGGGCTTCCCACTGGCGTCGGCGGACGTGCATTGGTACTTTTGTCTGGCGGCATCGATTCTCCGGTAGCGGGCTATATGATCGCGAAGCGCGGCGTGGAGCTGGAAAGCGTTCACTTCTTTTCCTATCCATATACCAGTGAGTTGGCGAAGGACAAGGTGCTGGAGCTTGCACGGCTGCTGACCCGCTACTGCGGCAGAATGACGGTCAACATTGTCGGATTTACAGAAATCCAGGAAGCGATACGGGACAACTGCCCCGAGGAGTTCTTTACCCTCATTATGCGTCGATTTATGATGATGATTTCGGAACGCATTGCACGGGATCATGGATGCGGCTGCCTCGTGACCGGTGAGAACCTCGGACAGGTGGCTTCACAGACGATGGAGGCCATGGCGGTCACCGGCGCATGTGTTGATCTGCCTGTTTTTCAGCCGCTCATTGGCATGGACAAAGAAGAAATCGTGACGATTGCAAGAAGAATCGGCACAATGGAAACTTCCATTCTGCCGTACGAAGATTGCTGCACTGTTTTTACGCCGCGGCATCCGAAAACAAAGCCCACAAAGGCGCAGGTTGATCATGCCTGTGCAGGTCTGGATTTTGACGGGCTGATTGAGCGTGCGCTTCAAAACACGGAACTGGTCAAGGTGCGTTACCATGGATGAGGCGCGTCAGGTGATTTTGTGGCTGATTACGCTGGGTAAGCGGCTGGCAACGGCAGAAAGCTGTACGGGCGGCTTGCTGGGTAAGCTCCTAACGGATGTTCCGGGTAGTTCCGCGGCGTATTTAGGCGGAGTTGTAACCTACAGTTATGAGGCAAAGCAACGGCTGCTGGGAATTGATCCCGGGGTTCTGGAACGGGATGGGGCGGTCTGCGAAACGGTTGCTTTGCAGATGGCAACCGGAATTCGGGAACGGCTTGCGGCAGATTTTGGCATCGGCATCACAGGAAATGCTGGACCGGGTACAGACCCCATGAATTCCAAGGTGGGAGAGATTTATGTTGCCTGTGCGTATGACGGAGGATGCGTTTGCAAAAAACTGGAGCTGACGGGAGACCGTACACAAAACCGCGATGCTTCCTGCCGCGCAGCGCTGAATTTGCTTCTGGAAATAGGGTAAACGAATTGCGCAAGCAAAATGCTTGCGCCATTCGTTTATTCGACGGAAGAACCCGTAGGATCGTAGTGGACAACAATAGCCGCATCAGTTAAGGACTTTGCTTTAGTGACTTTTGTGCCGAAAGCATTGATCTGGACGAAC
>CAMGMW010000118.1 GCA_946059285.1 uncultured Clostridia bacterium | reverse complement strand
CGTGCTGTGGGCCTGTATTATGGCGACCGTGAGGCGTGGAATGCACTTGCCAAGGCGGATATGGAGTGTGACTTCAGCTGGCAGGTTCCTGCCAGTGAATATATGCAGCTATATATGCAGCTGCAGACAAAATGATAGAGAATTCTAGGAGGACCCAATAGCATGCAAAACGCAAAGAACAATGGATCGGAACAGCGCCCGGAGCGTACCGTTGACCCGACAGCCGCGCTGAATGATGCGCTGCGCCGCATCTTTGGTTGTACCCTGGCTGAGGCAACGGAAAAGCAGGCGTATCGGGCACTGTGCATCGTAGTGCGGGAATTGCTGACAGAAAAAAACCGTGTCTTTATGAACCGCTGCAGCGCGGAGGAAAAGAAGGAAGTCTACTATATGTCGATGGAGTTCCTCGTCGGCACAAACCTGAGGAACAATCTGTTCAACCTCGGCGTGGAGGCGCAGTACCGCAAGACTCTGGCGGAGGTGGGGATCGATATCGACCGCCTATATGAAATGGAGCCGGACGCCGGACTGGGCAATGGCGGACTGGGCAGACTGGCTTCATGCTATATGGATGCCGCCGGCGGTCTGGGCTATCCCGTGACCGGTTACTCCATCCGCTATGAATTTGGCATCTTCAAGCAGAAGATCGTGGACGGCTGGCAGATGGAATTCCCGGATAATTGGCTGGAAATGGGCGATGTATGGCTCCGAACCCGCGAAGACGACGCCGTGGAGATCAAGTTCGGCGGCGAGGTACGCGAGTGGATGGACAACGGCAAATTCAAGGTGGCGCAGGTTGGCTATAATTCCGTCATCGCGGTGCCGCACGATATGTTCATCTCTGGCTATGACAGCGACGCGGCAAACCGCCTGATCCTTTGGAGCGCAAAACTGCCGCAGAGCTTTGACATGGCTGCTTTCTCCCGTGGCGATTATGTACGCGCACTGGAGCGCAATGCCATGGCGGAGACCATTTCCAAAGTGCTGTATCCCGCGGACGACCATATTCAGGGCAAACGCCTGCGCCTGAAGCAGCAGTATCTGCTGGTGTCCGCTTCTTTGCAGAGCATCCTGAAGAAGCATTATAAGAAGTACCACACCTATACCAATTTGGCGGACAAGGTTGCCATCCATATCAACGACACCCATCCGGCGCTTTGCGTGCCGGAACTGATGCGGCTGCTGGTGGATGAACACGATTTCGGCTGGGATGAGGCGTGGGATATCACCTGCCGCACACTCTCCTATACTAACCACACCGTCATGAGCGAGGCACTGGAGCGCTGGAGCGTGGATCTGTTCCGGGAGCAGCTCCCACGGGTGTATTCCATCTGCGTGGAGATCAACCGCCGTCTGATTGAGCATCTGAATACCATCTATCCGAATGACTGGGGTAAAATCAATTATATGGCGGTCATCGCGGATAACGAGATCCGTATGGCGAACCTCTGCCTGGCAGCCTGCCACGCAGTCAACGGCGTTTCCAAGCTGCATACCGACATCCTTCGCAACGGCATTTTCCGTGACTACTGTCAGATTACGCCGGATAGATTCCTGAACGTGACCAACGGTATTGCCTACCGCCGCTGGCTGTGTCAGTCCAACCCGTTACTGACAGACTTCCTGACGGAGCTGATCGGCGACGGCTTCAAGCGGGACGCCCGCAATCTGGAAGCACTGATGCGCTATAAGGGCGATACGTCGGTGCAGGAGAGGCTTCAGGAGATCAAGCGAAAGAACAAACTGCGTCTTGCGAAGCTGATTGCCGACCAAAACGGCATCCGGGTCTCCCCGGACTCCATCTTTGACATCCAGATCAAGCGTCTGCATGAGTATAAGCGGCAGCTTCTGAATATTCTGCATGTCCTGTATCTATACAATCAGATCAAGGCGAATCCCTCAGCGCCCTTTGTCCCGCGGACTTTCATCTTTGCGGCGAAGGCATCCGCCGGCTATATCCGCGCCAAGCAGACCATCAGCCTGATCGTGGCGGTGTCCAACTTCATCAACGCCGATCCCGATGTCCGCGACAAGCTGAAGGTGGTCTTCATTGAGGACTATAAGGTCTCTCTGGCAGAGATCATCATTCCCGCAGCGGATATTTCCGAACAGATTTCCGTGGCAGGTAAGGAAGCCTCCGGCACAGGCAACATGAAGCTGATGATCAACGGCGCTGTTACCATCGGAACCCTGGACGGCGCCAATGTGGAGATTCATGAGCAGGTTGGCGACGAGAATATCTTCCTTTTCGGCATGAAGGCGCATGAGGTGGAGGAGCTTTGGCAGCGGGGCTATGACCCCAATGAGTTCCTCTCCCCGGAGCTGAAGGAAGTGCTGGATATGCTGACCTCCGGCGTGCTGGGGCAGCACTATGACGATTTGGTGGATTCTCTGCTGACTCGGAATTTCGGCACGGCGGATGCCTATATGACTGTGGCGGACTTTACGGACTACGCCCGCGCACAGCGGCTTGTTTCCAAAACGTATCTTGACCGCAAGAAATTCACGGATATGTCGCTGGTCAATATTGCAAAGGCGGGTATTTTCTCATCGGACCGCGCCGTGGAGGAATACGCGCATAACATCTGGAATCTGAAATAGTATGAGAATTCTGTATGACAGCAGGCAGGAAGCATATAAGTCCCCGTTTGGAACTCTCCAAACGGGGCAGCCCTGCGTTATGAATATTCAAATCCCGGTCTACTGCGAGACGGCCGGCGTGACTTTGGTGTTGGAGGACTATGCGGAACGGCCTTTTGACATGAAAGCCTTTACCTTTGTGGAACGGGAGGGCGACTATGAGCGCTGGCGCTGCGAGTTTTCGCTCGAACGGGGACTGTATTTCTACTGGTTCCGCGTGCAGACACCTGATGGCGGCTTTCGGCTGTTCAAACAAGGCAACGGGACAAATATGGAGGCGGGGGAGAAGTGGCAGCTGAGCTGTATCCCCGCAGATTTCACCGTGCCGGAGTATGCCCGCGGAGCCGTGATATACCAGATCCTTCCGGATCGCTTTTATAAAGACGGACAGTGCGATCTGACGGAAAAACTACGTCCATTTACCGTGCACGAGAATTGGAGGGAAACGCCCCGCTATACACCGGACGGAGAAGGAAACTGGTGTAGTGATTTCTACGGCGGCAACCTCAATGGTATTCGCGCCAAGCTGCCGTATCTGTATGACCTCGGTGTAAAAATACTGTATCTGAATCCGATTTTCATGGCATATTCCAACCACCGTTATGACACCGCCGACTACAAGCGGATCGACCCCATGCTGGGGACGGAGGCGGATTTTGTCGCACTGTGTCAGCAGGCACATCAACTGGGGATGCGGATCATTCTTGATGGGGTATTCTCCCATACCGGCAGTAACAGTGTCTATTTTGATGCGGAGCACCGCTTCGGAAACGGTGCGGTATCCAACCCCGAATCCCCCTATCGGGAATGGTACCGTTTCAGCCGGTATCCCGATGACTATGACGCATGGTGGGGGATGCCGACACTGCCCAATGTGGAGGAAGTAACAGAAAGTTATGTAAACTACATCATCGAAGATGAGGATTCCGTGATTGCCCACTGGCTGCGCTTGGGCGCGGATGGCTTCCGACTGGATGTGGTGGACGAGCTGCCTGACCGCTTCGTCCTGCGGCTCAAGCGCCGCCTGCGGGAACTGAAGCCCGACGCCCTGCTGATCGGTGAGGTTTGGGAGGATGCCTCCAACAAATGGACCTACGGCGAGTGCCGCCGCTATTTTGTAGATGGTGAGCTGGACGCGACGATGAACTACCCGTGGCGGAAGGCGATCATCGACTATGTGCTGGGGCACGATGACGGAAGCATACTGGGCGAGCAGATCATGACGATCGCGGAGAATTATCCGCCGCAAGTGCTTTCCTGTGTCATGAATCTGCTTGGCTCCCATGATACCGCCCGAATTCTCACGGTACTTGGGGATGATTTTAAGGGCAGTAAGGCAGAGCAGGCGGAACGGTACCTGACTGACAAGCAGCGGCAGATTGCGGTCAAAAGGCTGCTGACTGCGGCGTTTTTAGAGTTTACATTGCCCGGCATGGCGAGCATCTACTATGGAGATGAGGTCGGCGTGGAGGGCTTTGACGATCCTTTCTGCCGCAGGACCTTCCCGTGGGGCAGAGAGGATTTGAACCTGCAAAGCTATTTCCGGGAGCTGGCTGCACTGAAAAACAAAACGCCTGCGCTGCGCACGGGAGACGTGCGGGTCACGGAGGCCGGACAGGGACGAGTGTCCTTCCAAAGAACGGCAGAAACGCAGATTGCGCAGATTTATGTAAACCAATCCGAGGAGCCGTGGCTGCTCTCCGGGGAGGGAGAATTGCAGTTCGGCAGCGGGCTGTACTTCAATGAGGGGCATGTGGCCGTGCAGCCGGGTGGCTTCTGCCTGACGATACGAAAAACATGAACCGTTTCATGCGGCGATGCATATAATAATGAATGCAGTCCCAACGGCGCTCATCAGTCGCATTTTGCCGATTCGGAATGATATCACCGACAGGAGTTTTGGCAGACTCATTGTGAGACCCGTGCGCGGGTCTCACAATGGGGGTTTTCTATTTTTGTGAACTTTCGGCCATCCTGCGATCGGCGGACAGTGACCGACGCTCTTCAAATCATATATCCGGAGACCGATTAAAAAGCTTATTTTTAATCGGTCTTTCGTGTCAGAATGAATATTCTTGAATTAATGAATAAACATGGCAAATACTTTGCCGGTTTAAAGTAAATTCTGTAAAGCACATTTCCTTAATATTTCTGC
>CAMGMW010000117.1 GCA_946059285.1 uncultured Clostridia bacterium | reverse complement strand
ATCTTGCCGGAGGACACATAGCGGTAGTCAAACGCGTGCATCGGCTGACCATATTCCAGCATGACATAGTTGGTGATGTCCACAATATTATTGATGGCGCGCACACCGTTGGCGCGCAAGCGCTGCCGCATCCACTTGGGGGACGGACCGATCTTGACATTGCGCACCATCCTTGCGGTGTAGCGGCTGCACAGCGTCTCAGCGGGAACCTCCACATCCAGAAGATCGGTGAGGCAACCCTCCGCCCCGCCCTTCACCACGGGTTCATGATGGCGCATGGGAACATTGAAAGCGGCTGCAGCTTCCCGTGCAAGTCCGATGACAGAATAACAGTCGGGACGGTTATTGGTAATTTCAAAATCCACGACGGTATCGTGGTTTCCAATGACGGCGTTGATGTCATCACCCGGCTTGCAGTCCTCCTCCAAAATCCAGATGCCGTCTTCAATGGCATAGGGGAAATCATTCAGGGTCAGCCCCAGCTCCTTCAGGGAGCAGAGCATGCCGTGAGACGGTTCACCGCGGAGCTTGCCTTTGGTGATATGAATGCCGCCCGGGAGGTAGGAATTATGCAGCGCCACGGGGACAAGATCGCCCTCGCGGACATTCTGTGCACCGGTCACGATCTGCACAGGCTCGTCTCCGCCCACATCAACCTGACAGATCCACATGTGATCGGAATTGGTATGGCGGGTGATGGAGAGCACTTTGCCTACCACGACGTTGCGGATCTCCGCGTCCATGCGCTCGTAGGTTTCCACCTTTTGTCCCGCAACCGTCATGGTTTCAACAAATTCCTTATCAGAGACATTCGAGAGGTCAACAAATTCTTCATTGAGCCAGTTTCTGTTCAGTTTCATTGCGGTACCTCCTTAAAATTGCGCCAGGAAACGGATATCATTGTCGAAAATCAGACGAAGGTCATTAAACCGCAGACGACCCATTGCCATGCGTTCCAGACCAATGCCGAAAGCAAAGCCGGAATACTTGGAGGAATCAATACCGCAGCCCTCCAGCACTTTCGGGTGTACCATCCCGGCGCCGAGCAGCTCGATCCATCCTTCGCCGTGACAGGTGGAGCAGACCTGACCGGAGACCTCACCGGTGCCGTGGCATTTGAAGCACTGCATATCCACTTCACAGCTCGGCTCGGTGAAGGGGAAGTGATGCGGACGGAAGCGGACCACGGCGTCCTCACCGTACAGCCGCTTGATGAGCGCTTCCAGCGTACCCTTCAGGTCGCCCATCGTGATGCCCTCATCCACCACCAGACCTTCGATTTGATGGAACATGGGAGAATGGGTAGCATCGGCCTCATCCTTGCGGAATACGCGTCCCGGCGCCAGAATGCGGATGGGGGGCTTCTGATTTTCCATCACACGGATCTGGATGGGGCTTGTCTGCGTGCGAAGCAGCACGGAATCGTCATCATTAAAATAAAAGGTATCCGAACGGTCTCTGGAGGGATGTCCCTCCTCGATATTCAGCCGGGTGAAGTTATAGCTGGCCTCCTCCACCTCGGGACCATCCACAATCTGATAGCCCATGCCGATGAAGATTTCCTTGACCTCCTGAAGCACCTTATTCATAGGGTGCTGATGCCCCATTTCAATTTCCTTGCCGGGGATCGTCACATCCACTGCCTCCGCGGCAAGCCGTGCTTCCAGTGCGGAGGATTCCAGCTCTTTTCTGCGCTCTTCCAGTCTGGCTTCCAGCCTGGCGCGGACATTGTTGGCGAACTGACCCATAATGGGACGCTCTTCCGGACTGAGCTTTCCCATTTGCTTGAGCAGAGCGGTCAGCTCACCTTTTTTGCCCAGCACCTGCACACGGACAGCGTCCAATGACGCGATGTTTGCCGCTGCCCGGATATCCGACAGTGCCTTTTCTTTGATTTTTTCCAGTTGTTCTCTCATATAAGTTCTCCTTCCGTATAATGGCAAAAAGAAAAGCCCTCCGTCCAACTGGGGACGAAAGACCATGCTTCCGCGGTACCACCCGCAATTCGCTGCCGACACAGCGCACTCATACCGCTAACGGAGCGACCCGTCCGAGCCTACTTGCAAATGCGTTCAGTCGGAAGCTCACGGGAGAAAGCCTGCGCTGCTGCGCGGCGGACGTTCCCAGCATCCCGTCCTCTCTGTAGCCGCAGTTTCACAGCCGGCAGCCCGGTCAAAGCCTTTTTCTTATCGTGTTCGATTCTAACACAGAATTTTCGGATATGCAAGGGAAATCCTAAAATTCTTGACTACTTTTTTGCAGGGGAATATAATAAAGACAGCATTGAACCGAGGGAGTGACAGAATTGGACAGGACGGAGCGCGTGGAACTGACGGCACTGTGCCTCGGGCGGCGCGGGAATGAGATTTTGCTGCAGACTCGCGTTAAGGCGGACTGGCATGGCTATGCGCTGCCGGGCGGGCATGTGGAACCCGGAGAATCCATTGTGGATGCCGTTGTCCGCGAGATACGCGAGGAAACCGGCTTGCGTATCCTTTCACCGAAGCTTTGCGGAATCAAACAGTTTCCTATCGCAGGCGGGCGATACCTTGTCTTTTTGTTCCAGACCGATCAATTTGAGGGAAGCCTTACTTCCTCCGAAGAGGGAACGGTGGAGTGGATCGATCGTGACCGCCTGTCCGATTATCCGACGGTGGAAGATCTGGATGTGCTGCTGCGCGTATTTGACGAGGATATGCTGACGGAATTCCAGTATGTCCGTCAAGGTGAGACTTGGGAAATTGTACTTCGATAACAGGGGGGAAAAGACCGATGGCAAAAATCAAAATTTCCGTACCGTTGCATGAGGTCAATGCCGCGACGATTCGCCGCTGGCTGCCAGAGCGACCACGCGATGCACATAAGGGCGATTTTGGCCGTATTTTATTGCTCTGCGGGGCGGTCGGCTATACCGGTGCGCCGGTGCTGGCGGCGCGGGCTGCCGCACGAACGGGAGCCGGGCTGGTGTTTCTCGGTGTTCCCGAATGTGTGTATCCGATCGTCGCCGGAAATCTGATTGAGCCGATGGTCTTCCCACTGCCCGATCGGAACGGGATGCTTTCCGAAGCGGCGATCCCGGAGATCCTGCGGCGGCTGGAAACATGCGACGCATGCCTGATCGGCTGCGGCATGGGAAAAAGCGAGGCAACCTTTGCCGTTGTCAAAGCGGTGCTGGAGCGGGCAATCTGCCCCGTCGTGCTGGATGCCGATGGCATAAATGTGCTGGAGGGACATATAGATGTACTGCGCGGCGCGGCTTGTCCGGTGGTCCTGACGCCTCATGAGGGGGAATTTCGACGGATCGGGGCTTGGCTGGACTCCCGCCTGCAATCGGTACGTAAGCTCCGTGCGGAAACCGGCGCAACGGTGCTGCTGAAGGGACATCGCACGCTGATTTGCGGTGCGGAGGGATGTTATGTCAACCGATGCGGCAATCCGGGCATGGCAACCGGCGGCAGCGGAGATGTGCTGGCAGGGATTCTTGTCTCCCTTCTGGGACAGGGACTGAATCCAACGAAAGCGGCGGCGGCAGCCGCATGGCTTCACGGGACTGCCGGAGATCTGTGTGCCGAGTGTCTGGGGGAATACGGAATGCTGCCGTCCGACCTCATCAAGGCGCTGCCGCGACTTTTAAAATAAGGTTGTGATCATTTGCGCAGAGCATTGGCGGCGATTTTGCTGCTGTGCATTTTCTGCACAGCTTGCAGCGCGGGGGAGAGCGGGCTTTCTCCTGCGATTGAATTTCGTGCGGCACTGGTACAAGCCGGAGGCTGCACCTTTCAGGCGGAGGTTACAGCGGATTTTGGGGACAGCGTGGTTTCCTTTTCCCTGAACTGTGATGCCGATGCCGACGGTACGACCCGCCTGACTGTGACGGCGCCGGAAACGCTTTCCGGCATTACGGCAACGGTCTCTGATGCGGGAGGGAAAATCACCTATGATGGGATGTCCATGGACTTCGGCTTGCTGGCAAGCGGAAACGTGATCCCTGCGGCCGCGCCTGCCATCACCGTCACCTGTTGGAGCAGTGAGTATATTACGGCGGCGGGGGAGGACGAGACCGGCTATAGGGTGACATACGAAAAAGATTTTGACGAAAAAATGTTGAAAGTGGACACTTGGTTTGAAAACGGCATACCAATTTGCGCAGAAGTGTGTTATAATAACCAGAGGATACTGAACCTTACGATTTCAGACTTTACGATGAAATAACGGAAGAATTGAAATATGGATTACTTAAAGAGAACCTGGGCGGATATTTCGCTCGATCACTTGAATCATAACTATCAGGCGCTGCGGGCAAAGCTGCCGTCGAAGTGCCGCTTTCTCGGCGTAGTCAAGGCGGATGCCTATGGTCACGGCGCTGTTCCGGTGAGCCGCCACCTGTGTGAGCTGGGCGCGCAATACCTTGCGGTCTCCAATCTGGAGGAGGCGGTGCAGCTCCGGCGCGGCGGTCTGCGGGGTCCGGTGCTGATTCTGGGCTATACGCCGCCGTTTTATACGCAGGATCTGGCAGCGATGAATTTGCGGCAGGAGGTACACAGCATCGATTATGCCCGCCGCCTGAATGACCGCCTCGCGGGGACCGGAAGACGGTTGCGCATCCACATCAAGTTGGATACCGGGATGTCCAGACTGGGATTCTTTGCCTATGACCATCCTGAAACGCTGGAGGAACTCAAGGAGATCTCTCGGATGCCTTCTCTGGTGATCGAGGGGATCTTCACGCATTTCCCGGTGGCAGACTCCATGGCAGCGGAGGACGTAGCGTTTACGCGGCTGCAATTTGAGCGGTTTATGCAGAT
>CAMGMW010000116.1 GCA_946059285.1 uncultured Clostridia bacterium | reverse complement strand
AGCTTTTTATAGCGCCGAAGGCGCGTCAGATTCTGCACAAGACGGCACAGCGTGCGTCAGCACGATGTGAGTATGCCCAGCACACGGGATTTCTGATGAAAGCTTTTCATCAGAAATCAGTATTACTGCGGCATTTCCTTACCGAGGCGCTTATACATGGTCTTTTTGACCGCGCGGAGGATGTTTTCGTAGCCGGTGCAGCGGCACAGGTGACCGGAGAGCAGCTTGCGCAGCTCGGCGTCGGTATACTCCTTGCCGGATTCGAGGATTTCAACTGCGCTCATGATGAAGCCCGGCGTGCAGAAGCCGCACTGGATGGCAGCTTCGTCAACGAACGCCTGCTGAATATCCGACAGCTCACCGTTCGGGCCAAGCAGACTTTCCAGTGTACGGATCTTTTTCCCGTTTGCCCAGACCGCGAGATAGATGCAGGAGTTAAATGCCTCCCCATTGATCAAGACCGTACAGGCGCCGCATTCACCGACCTCGCAGCCTTTTTTGACCGAGGTCATACGAAAATCGTTACGCAGCATATCGGTCAGGCTGGCACGGACATCGACAATCTGCTCGACATCCTTGCCGTTTAGGTTATACTTGACCAGCATATATTGCTTTCCCATTACAGCGCACCTCCTGCTCGTTTGACGGATTCGATGATGCAGCGCTTCGCGGACTCGACGGCAACGTGCTGACGCAGTGCCTTCGATGCTCTCCACGAATCGCGGGGGTTAATGTCCTCCAAAACCTTTTCAGAGAAAGCCAAGATGTTCTCCATGGTAACTTCCTTGCCGTTGATAAAGGCTTCCGCCTGCGGTGCGCGCATCGGGATGGGACCTGCAACACCGTAAGCGACGCGGACGCGCTCAAAGGTCTTCTTATCCGCAGACAGGCGGACGTTGACCGAGCAGCCGTTTGTTGCAATGTCCAAGGCATTTCGCATGGCGTACTTGATGTAGTAGCCGTAGGTGTTCTCATAGCTCTCTCTCGGAATGAGGATTGCCGTCTGAATTTCGCCCGGGCGAATATCAACGACCTTTGCCTTCAAATAAAAGTCCTTAATCGGGACGAGACGCTTGCCCTCAGGGCCAGTCAACTCGACGATAGCCTCCCACGCATGGAGGGTCGAGGCGGAATCGGCAGAGGTCACACCGTTGCAGGTATTGCCGCCGATCGTGCCGATGTTGCGGATCTGCGGACCGCCGACCTGATCGACTGCCTCACCGAGGACATTGATATACTTTTGGATCAGGGGATCCTTCGTGATGTGGGAGAAGCTGGTCAGGCTGCCAATACGGAGGCTGCCGTTTTCGTCAATGGTTACACCGCGCAGCTCATCGAGCATAAAGATGGAGATCAGTTCCACGCCGGCGCGCTTGCCCTCGCGCATCTGCACCAAAACGTCCGAGCCGCCAGCGATGATATGCGCGTCGGGATGCTCCAAGCGCAGGCGAATGGCATCTTCCACGCTCGCGGACTCATAATAGGCTTTCATATCATACATAGCTCAATTCTCCTTTCTCCACGGGTCATTGATCAAGCCCTCTTCGGAGAAGCGCTTGAATAAGATGTGCGGCGTCATGGGCGCGTCGTCGATTGACACGCCAGTAGCGTTCAAAATGGCGTTGCGGATGGCCGGCGCGACAGGGCACGCGGGCGGCTCGCCGAGCGCCTTTGTGCCGAACGGGCTGGTCGGCTCGGGATTTTCAATGAACTGCGCCTCCAAATGCGGATGATCCATTGTGGACGAGAGCTTATAGTCGAGCAGGTTGTTGTTGAGCGGCTTGCCCGTCTTTTCGTCGAACAGAAGCTGCTCGGAAAGTGCATAGCCGATGCCCATCGACATACCGCCGTGCACCTGTGCGGCGGCAAGCTGCGGATTGATGAGCTTACCACAATCGTGGACATTGATGATCTTGTCGATCGTCACACGGCACATTGGGATATCCACCGTGACCTCAGCACAGCAGCAGCCGAAGGAGTAGGCATTGTTCCTGATCTGATAGGTCGACTCCGCCGTGATATGCTCAGAATGCGAGAGGCTGTAGAAGGCCTCGGTTGCAAGCTCCCTCAGGCTCATCAATACTCTGCCGTCCGTGGTACGGACGATATTGCTGTCAATGATGTCAAGGTTGGCAATCGCAACACGGGTCAACTCGTTGGCATATTTGAGGATCTTTTCCTTCAGGATGTTGCCCGTCTGCGTGATGGAAAAGCCGACAACATAGGTCTGGCGGGAGGCATACGCGCCAAGGCCGAAAGGAGTCACATCGGTGTCCTGCGTGGAGATCACATGGACATCCCTGTAGTCCTTAATGCCGACCACATCCGCTGCCATCTGTGAATAGGCGGTATCCGCGCCCTGACCGATCTCCGTCTCGCCGACCTGCACTTGGATTGAGCCATCCTGATTGAGGACCATACGGCAAGAGGAATGCTCCAGCGAAATGGGCCAGACGGCGGTGTTGTACCAGAACGGGGCAATGCCCACACCCTTGCGGATGTCGCCGGTCTGGTGCTCGTATTCCTTGTGCTTACGGTCGTAGTCGATGTAGGCAATCGCTTTGTCAAAGCACTGGTTGAAGCTGTCGTAATAGTTTTCATTTTTGGAGAAGGCATCCACATAGCCCACAGGCATGATATGGTCACGGCGGAATTGCAGAGAATCAACGCCCAGAACCTTGCAAATGTCCTCGATGTGGCACTCATGCGCCCACGATGCCTGCGGCATGCCGTAGCCGCGCATCGCGCCGGCAACGGAGCGGTTGGTAAAGACGGTATATGCGTCACAGTCGAAGTTGTCACAGGGATAAAGCTGCGGGAAGGAACCCATCGCCTTTGCGACAATCGAATGACCGTGGGAGGCGTACGCGCCCTGATTGGAGAAGCACTCGACCTTACGGGCAACAAAGGTGCCGTCCGGACGCAGCCAGGAAATCATGTGGAAACGGATGGCATGGCGGACGCGGTTGGAGACAAAGGTATCCTCGCGGGGGATGTCGATTTTAACAAGCCTGCCGCCGAGCTGCATCGACAGCCACGCTACCAGCGGCTCGTACAACGTATCCTGCTTATTGCCAAAGCCGCCGCCGATATAGGGCTTGATGATGCGTACCCTGCCCCAGTCGATGCCGAGCGCCTGGCCGACGGTGCGGCGGACAATATGCGGGATCTGTGTAGAAGAGACGACGACGATCTTGCCTGATTCCTCATAGGCATAGGCGACATGGTTTTCAATGTGGCAGTGCTGAACGGTCGGAGTATTGTACCACTTGTCGACACAAATCAGCCCCTCCTCTTTGATTGCCTCCTCGTAGTTGCCCTTACGGATCGAGGTGTGCTTGAGGATGTTGTTCGGGAATTCTTTATGAAGCTGCGGCGCGCCGTCCTTCATGGCCTCCTGCACGTCAAGGACAAAAGGAAGCGTCTCGTACTCAACCTTAATGAGCGCGGCAGCCTGTGCCGCAGCGACCTCATCCTCTGCGACAACAGCGGCAACGTCATCGCCGTAATAGCGAACATGGCGGTTGAGCAGGCGGCGGTCTGCAACGTCCTGATGCGCCTCCTCAACGGACCACGGGTGACCCGCCGTCGGGAACTTGATATCGGGAACATCAAAGCATGTAAAGATTTTAACAACGCCGGGAACTTTCTCAGCCGCCGAAATGTCAACGGATTTCACATAGCCGTGCGCGATCGTAGAGCGTATCACACGGGTGACGAGCGCATGGCGGTCGCATAGGTCATCCGTGTATTTGGCTCTGCCGGTAGCCTTGTCGAACGCGTCGACACGGGCTACACTCTTGCCAACATTCATATTATGTAAACCTCCTGACCGAATTTTGGAACGATTTCACCAAAAAGGTCCTCGTTCTTCCTTTACTTTTGCAGTATATCACAAAAAAAAGTGTTTTGAAAGCAATATCGTTATCCTATTTTTTAAATAACGTACAATTCGGCGATTGCGAACGTGTGAAAAAAAGATGGAAAAAAGACGGAAAACCGGGTATACTATGGATGAACTCGGAACCCATACCGGCGTTTGTGATTATACGGACACTCTATTGGTTTAGCAATGTGCACGTCAGCTGCCGAATCACGCCGATTCAGACATGCAGCAGGACAAAGCCGGATATTGATCGACCTTGAAAGAACAGGAGAGATTGTATGCGAGAAGTGCAGCGGGCGAGCATCGGCTGTCTGGTGATGGCGGCGGGGAATGCCAAACGCTTCGGAGAAAACAAGCTGGCAGCCACCCTGGGCGGAGAAACGCTGATTTATCGGGCGCTGAAGGCGGTACCGAAAGCGCTCTTTGATCGCATTGTGGTTGTGACGCAATACCCCGAGGTCATGGAGCTTGCGCAAGCCTTCGGCTTTGAGACAATTCAAAACAAGCATCCGGACTTTGGCATCAGCCACACGATCCTGCTCGGCACGCAGGCGATGCTGGAGTGCAACGCTATATTGTACATGGTATCCGACCAGCCGCTGCTTGACGATGCCTCGATTGAACGCATTGTCGAGCAATGGCGGGAGCATCCTTGCAACATCGTCGGTGCGGCGCACAACGGCAAGCGCGGAAATCCGAATATTTTTCCCCGCGAGTTTTTTGATGAGCTGATGCAACTAACCGAAGACAACGGCGGCAATGCCGTGATCCGTAAGCATTCGGAGCGTCTGCTGACTGTCGAGGTTGCACAGGACGAGCTGACGGACGTGGACACACCGCAGGCGCTGGAGGATTTGAAAAAGCAGCTGAAATCCGAATAGTAACAACAGACAGGGCGCATTTGGCAATGCACCCTGTCTGTTTTATAGATCCTGAATATTC
>CAMGMW010000115.1 GCA_946059285.1 uncultured Clostridia bacterium | reverse complement strand
TGCCCACATAAATGCAACGCGCAACGATGGCAAACAGCAATAACAGCACGGCAATACAACCGATCATACCCAACTGCTCACCGATGGAACAGAAAATGGCGTCGGTATGGGGCGTGGGGAGCATACCGGCGCTGGTCAAGCTGCCCTGAAATAGTCCCTGACCGGACAAACCGCCATTGCGCAGAGCCTCCAGATTCTTGTATGTCTGATAAAGCGTACCTTGACCGGTGGGGTCAATGCTGGAGTCGAACAGTGCAAGAATACGGTTCTTCTGATCTTCGCGCATCACATATTTCCAAAGATAGGGGGAGGCGGCACCTACCGCTGCCGCGCCGCCCAGGAACCACCAGACTTTCACACCGCCGACATACGCCATGATGATGAAGATGAAAATGAAAATCAGTGCGACACCGGTATCCCGCGAGATGACAACGATCAGCGCGACAATATAAAGCATATGGAAGGTGATCTGTCCCACAGAACGTACGGAGGAAATGTGATTGCGGTGGATGCTCATGGTTTTGGCGAGAATGATAATATAGGTGAGCTTACAGACCTCCGCAGGCTGAATGTTGAAAGGGAGAAAAGGGAAGTGCAGCCAACTGAGGTTACCGGTATCACCCTCCACGCCCCAAATCAGCAGCATGCCGATAAAAACAGTGTTGAAAATAAAGAGGAGCGTTCGCTGCCCGGCCAGTATATCAATGTCAAAGGCTGTAACTGCCAGATAGACAAGAATACCGGCAATCAGAGAGCCGGTCTGAATGATGATGCTGCGGGTGTTGCCCTCGTAGGCAACGGCAGTATAGATCATCACGATGCCGAAGAGAGTTGCAGTGACGCACAGCGCCAACAGGACCATATCACCTTTTTTGAAGATTTCCAATATTTTACGTCCCAGCCGCTTCACTACCGAACCTCCGATCTGTGTGATATCTTTTTTATTTTAGCATCAAAACGGAGATATGTAAACTAAAAAAGTAAGTTTTGCAAAAAACATGCGGATGTGATAGAATATACAGCAGAAAATATGAAGTTCGTGAAGCAATGCAGTTTATTACAAACAGCCCGGAGGAGACGGAGAACGTTGGGGAACGCCTGGGCAGATGCCTGCGGGGCGGGGAAGTCATTGCCTATCTGGGTGAATTGGGGGCAGGGAAAACGGCATTTACCCGCGGACTTGCCAGAGGCTTGGGAATTCAGATGCGGGTCACCAGTCCCACCTATACCATCGTCAATGAGTATACTGGCGGCAGGCTGCCGCTGTTCCATTTTGATATGTACCGGTTGGGCGGCAGTGATGAACTGTTTGACATCGGCTGGGAGGATTATTTGGCGCGTGACGGTGTGTGCGCGGTGGAATGGAGCGAAAATGTTTCTGACGCCATGGAGAATGCCATTGTTGTCCGTATTGAAAAAACCGGTGCGGACAGTCGTCGGGTTACCATTGAAGGGAGCGAAATGCGATGAAGCTGCTGGCATTTGAAAGCTCTGCGAAAGCGGCATCCGTTGCGCTTGCGGATGAAACACAGATTATTGCGGAATACTATCAAAACTGCGGCTTGACTCACAGCGTCACGCTGATGAAAATGGCGCAGGAGCTGCTGACGAATTGCGGCTTGTCGGCGCAGGAGATTACTGCGGTTGCCTGCGCAGCGGGACCGGGCAGCTTTACCGGTGTGCGGATCGGCACCGCGGCGGCAAAAGGCTTCGCATGGGGACGGGAGCTTCCATGCTACGGCATTTCCACCCTGGAGGCAATGGCGTGGCAGGCAAGCGAGTTTGAGGGCGTGATCTGCTGCGCGATGGACGCAAGGCGGGAGCAGATTTACCACGCGCTGTTCCGCTGTACCGGCGGAACATTGACGCGTATGACCGAGGACTGTGCAATTTCCCTCGATGAATTGGCACAGGAGCTGAAAAAAATCGAAATTCCGAAAATAATGGTTGGCGACGGCGGACTGTTGTGCTATAATACCGTCGGTAAGGTTGTTTCCGGCTGCAGTCTTGCGCCGGAGCACAGGAGAATGCAGCGCGCTTCGGGCGTGGCATTGGCTGCGCGCGAGAGGATCTGCTCGGGCGCCGTCGGCGACGGAGCGGCCCTGGTTCCGAACTATCTGCGTCTTTCTCAGGCGGAGCGGGAGCGTGCGGAGCGTCTGCGCACGGAGAAGGAGAATGTCAATGGGTAGAGTACAGGTTTTAGAGCATCCGCTGCTTCAGCACAAGCTGTCGATCCTGCGGGACAAGAACACGGGAGTCAAGGAATTCCGGGAGATCATCGGCGAGATCGCGGCGCTTATGTGCTATGAGGCGACGCGAAACCTTCCTGTTGAGGAGGTTGAAATCGAGACGCCGGTGGCGATGGCGAAGGTCAAGGTGCTGGCAGGGAAAAAGATGGCAATCGTTCCGATCCTCCGTGCCGGTCTTGGTATGGTGGATTCCATGGTCGGTCTGATCCCTTCCGCAAAGGTCGGGCATATTGGACTGTTCCGCGATCCTGAGACGCATGTCCCGGTAAAGTATTACTGCAAAATGCCGCCCGATATTTCGGAACGGCAGGTATTTGTTGTTGATCCCATGCTTGCAACCGGCGGCAGTGTGATCGCTGCTATCGATATTCTGAAAAACGAGTACGGCTGTAAGTACATCACCCTGATGGATATTATTGCCGCGCCGGAGGGTGTGGAGGCGGTGACGAAGGCGCATCCCGATATCGATATTTTCCTTGCGGCGGTAGATGAACGCCTGAACGAGCACGCATATATTGTGCCGGGGCTCGGCGACGCCGGAGACCGCATTTTTGGTACGAAATAAAATGAGATGGCAGCCCTCCTGAGGGCTGAGATAAAGAAGCTAATCCCCGCTGAAGACGAGTTGTTTTCAGCGGGGATTGTTATACAGTATATGCGTAGAAAAAACAGGACTTGTCATACTGGTGTCCGGTCAAAACACTTCTATCAGACTGGCATTGCCAAAACGCAAGCAAGGATGGCTGTAAAAGCTGCTCCCCTTCGGAGGCAATGAAAAGCGCATCGGCACTTTTCATCGGCTTCGGTGAAAAAAGACCGGCATACGAAGCTTGGGACGATTGCAGGACCCGCCGCGGGACCGCATCATGACAGGCGCAGCCTTTTCTATTTTCCGGAAATCTCGCCGGCCTTTTTGAGAGAGAACTTTGCAATGGCCGGACCGATGAGCTCGTAAATCAATGTGCCGCACAGTACCACGGCACGAATCTGAGGGGCATATTCCGGCACAACCTTGCCTGCCGTCAGAGAAAGCCCGATGGCAACACCCGCCTGCGGCAGGAGGCAAGGACCGAGGTATTTCCGCACCGTCTTTTCGCATTTGCAAAATACGCTGCCGAGGAAAGCGCCGAAAATTTTACCTGCCACGCGAAAGACAATGTAAATCACGCCGATTATTCCAACGGTCGGAAGAACAGAGAGCTGCAGATCCGCGCCGGAGGCTACAAAAAATAGCAGGAAAATCGGCGGTGTTACGTTGTCACAGATATCCATGATCTGATCCACATCACCGGAGAAATTGGCAATGACTGCGCCCATGGACATACACAGCAGCAGATCAGACAGCCCCAGCCAGTGGGAAATCCCAAGACCGGCAAAGATAAACGCTGTAATCAGACACAGACGGTTGCCCGCCTTTTTGAAAAATCGGAGCGGAAGCAGAAACAAAAACCCCAGCGCAGCGCCTGCGAGCAGTGCACCACCGATTTCCTTTACCGGAGCCAGAAGCGAAGCGCCCAGAGAATTGCCGCTGTGAGTCAATGCCTGAGCCACGGCCACGGCCAGTGAGAACAGAATGAGCGCGGTCGCATCATCAATGGCAACCACAGACAGAAGAGTTTCGGTCACAGGACCTTTGGCGCGGTATTGCTTGATCACCATGATGGTGGCCGCCGGGGCGGTAGCCGCGGCGACTACGCCGAGCACCAAAGAAAAAGGCAGACTGTTCCCCGCAGCCAGAAGTCCGATTACCACAAAAATAACAGCAAACAATGACTCCATGCAGGCGATGACAATCGGAGCGGTGCCAACCCGCTTGAAATAAGACAGCTTGAATTCGTTTCCGATGGAGAAAGCAATAAAGCCCAGCGCTACATCTGAGATCAGGGAAACCGTTTCCAGATAATCCTGAGAGAGAAGCCCCAACACGCTGGGTCCGATGAGCAGACCCGCGACCAAATATCCGGTCACATTGGGAAGACGGAGATGCTTTGCCATACGTCCGCAAAACATTCCCGAAAAAATCATAATTGCCAAATTAAGTAGCGTGTTAAGTGTCATTACTGTTTGCCCATCCCCTCAGTATAGTCGATCGGCACAGTAAAGAGAATGCCGGTATCCGGCTGGTCGAGCCCTCCGGTTACCTCGTTAACGATCTTTGATACCGTTTTCACTTTTTCGTCGGGGATCGCCATAAAGATTGTCACATTTTCCTGCCGTGCAGGGTTCATCAGCAGCCGCAGAGAGCCGAGAAACCGCAGCTCATCATGGCTGCCTAACTCCTGCGCCATGCCCTTGCTGTTGAGAATGGTCGCGCCGGGGATGCTGCATTGTCCAAACTTGGCCAGCAGCTTGTCGAGGTATTCCACCTTATTCAAAACAATAATCAAAAGCTTCATCAGAATTCCTCCTTAAACTCCGCCATATTAGCACCCTATCCAGCAGAATGCAAGAGAAAAACTGACGAAATTCAGATAAAAAAGGCGGTTATTTTTCGTCAAATAGATGCATGATTGTTTCGTCTGTCAGTGCGTCCACTGCGTCGAAATCTACAAACGGATGGCATAGCTGCTCGATACGGTCATGCAGCCGTTTTGCTTTCTTCATATGGACTGAGGCTTCCTGCACC
>CAMGMW010000114.1 GCA_946059285.1 uncultured Clostridia bacterium | reverse complement strand
AGTGTTAGAGAGGTTTTCGTATGAATATCGCTGCATATTGCCGTGTGTCTACCGATAAAGATGACCAGTTAAATAGTCTTGCAACACAAAAAGAATTCTTTGAAGAATATACCAAACGCACCGGAGAAAATCTTGTTCGCCTTTATGCTGATGAAGGAATTTCCGGCACTAAGATCAAAAACCGTAAAGAGTTTTTGCGAATGATGGCAGACGCGGAGCAGGGATTATTTGATAAAGTAGTTGTAAAGGATATTTCCAGATTTGCGCGTAACACAGTTGATTTATTGGAGAACGTGCGCAAACTAAAATCTTTTGGAATCGAAACACTCTTTTTAACTGCCAATATGACCAGCATGGGCGATAGTGAATTTATACTTACTATTTTCGGCGCACTGGCACAGGAAGAGAGTGCAAATACATCCAAGAGAGTAAAGTTCGGCAAGAAAATAAATGCAGAAAAAGGCCGTGTGCCTAATATCGTTTACGGATATGATAAAACAAAAGGCGATTATTTTAATCTGTCAATCAACGAAGAAGAAGCAAGTGTAATTCACCAAATTTACCGTTGGTATATTTACGAAGGATATGGCGCGGCAAAGATTGCCAACATGTTAAACGAGCGGGGTTATCGGACAAAACGCAATTGCCAATGGAGTCAAAACGGTGTGTGCCGCATTTTAACTAACGAACTGTACACAGGTAAAATTATCAACGGAAAAGAAGAAGTAACTAATTTCTTAACCGGTAAGCGGCAGGAAAAAGATGCAACAGAATGGTTAGTCGTTGACCGCCCCGACTTACAGATAATCGCCGCAGAAGAGTTTGAAAAGGCACAACAGATAATGAAAACACGCGGTGCAACTTTCAAAGTAGACAAAGAGCGGCAGAGTAACAAGCATTTATTCTCCACGCTTATCAAGTGTAAGGAATGCGGATGGTCATTTAGGAGAACTGTGCGTACCTACAAAAATACATACGTAAGGTGGGTGTGTTCGGGACATAACGGGAAGGGCGCTGACAATTGCCCTAACGCTGTTACCGTTGACGAAGATGAATTAATCGAAGTCCTGCAGGAATACTTTGCAGAAATACTATCTCAGAAAAAGAACGTAATCCACTATGTTGTCGGTCAGTTCCAAAAGGTATATAAGGCAAAAGAAGAAAATGTTGCTTATGAAAAGAACTTGTCTGCCAAACTTGAAAAACTTAAAAAAATGCGCCAAAAATACATGGACATGTACACCGACGATTTAATTTCACGAGAAGAACTAAATGAAAAAATCGGCGGCATGCGTTCTGAAATTGAAAGAATTGAAAACGACTTAAAAATGGTGTCTTATAATCTCTCTAAAGGAGACCAACTTGAAACCATTTTAAACCGAACATTCAAAGACATTGAATCCATTACTGATGTAAGGAGCATGACCAATGCTCAGTTAAAACGCATCATACAAAGAATTGAAGTTGATAAAGACGGAAACGTCGATATCTACCTTCGCTTATTCGGAGATCTCGGTCTTGATGATTCCGTTCTAATTAGAGACAACTATACATAAGGATATCTCAGAGCGGCTGCCCCACTGCAACCGCGCTCTTTACATACAAGTGAAAGCAATCCTGGACCGGAACAAAGCAGAACGTCACATCCGAGGCGGATTAGCCACCCGCAAAAAATACCGCGGAGAGGCGTAAGATGCAGCGCGGGGTCGCCGCATGGCAGCCCCGCATTCACTATTGCGCTCGTCTTTGGCTGCGCACAAGGCACGCATTGCGGTTCAGATATGAACGTTTTTTACACAACCGCAGCCTCTGACTGCCGCTCTCGTTTCGGGTATAAAACATTGTAAAACCGGCTGCAATCCGTTTCGCCAACCGCTCGGCAAATTCTTTCTTTGTACCGATGACCGCCGGACAGGCATAGCTGTGGGAATAACGCAGCACCTCGATGCCGAACAGCCGTGTCCGCTGCACCAGCACATAGCGCGGGTCATCAATGGCGGACAGCAGCTCCGTGATTGCTTTGGTAAAGACAGTTTTCTCGTGCTCCGTCCCGTTTTTCAGCATACAGAGGATGTTGTTCCCCAATGCGTCCGACTCTACCTGTACCGAAGCTCCCCTGCTTTCAATCTGACCGATTTCCTGCAGGGTTTTCAATACCGCTGTTGTCAGTGTCTTCACGGTCTTTTTCGGAGAGCAGAAGCGGAGCAATCGCAAAAAGCCCACCGTAAACAGCCAGAGAAATACCGCCCAGAGTGCTAATCTGGCAACCAACATGAACACGCTCGGCACATGGGCAAAAATCGCTGCCGACAAGCCACGCTGCGCTGCAAGAAACAGCAGCAGCACCGCCAGCTCGCGCAGCACATTGGTCATCAGGAATCCGTTTGGCTGCACTTTTGGAGAAACCTCGCAGGCCTGTACGATCTGCGGCTTCGGATTCCCGCGTAAAGCCGTTTGCCAGCGTTTTTTCATTCCTGCCCGATCAGCGGAAAGGGACAGCATTTCTCTGTTAATGCGTGCAATCCCCGCCTCATCGTAGGGCGGTGTAATCACATCCAGCCGCTGTATCCCGCTTTCGATCACGTCTGTGTGATATGCCGGAGCAAGGAAACACTCAAACCGGCGCTGCAGTGTCTCATAATCGCTGCCGCTCAGCTCCGCTTCGCCCGACACTAGCTTTTCCGTCAGCGACTTCGGCTCCAGCGTGACCAGATGCCAGATATTCGACGCCTTTTCCGGATTGTTGCGGTCCACGCGGATGGCACGCCCGCGCATCTGATTGGACAGCATGAAGCTCCCCACAAAGCTCGCCAAAATCAGCGAATTGATGCACGGCGAATCCCAGCCCTCTCCAAGCAGGGACTTTGTCCCAATCAAAATCTGGATCAGTCCGCGTTGGAACGCATCGGTCAGCAGCGCTACTTTGTTTTTATTTGAGCCGGAGAAATGCACCTCGCTGTGCACGGAGGACTCCAGCGGTTTGACGGTACAGTCAATGTTCCGTTCGCGGGCAAGCTGCCGCACCTGCGGAAGAATCTCGTTGGGCAGAATCACCAGCGTGCCGGAGAGCATCGCTACGCGTGCATTGCAGCAGCGGCGTACCGATTCAAAAATCGGCACAGTACCCATGGCGGTGATCGGCTCCTGCGTGCCGATGAGCTTTTTCAGATCCTTTTTGATATGGTCCGTCAGAATCAGCATCCGCAGTCCGTCTCCGAGGCTGTCCAGCTCCGCTCGGACAATGGCGTTGATACTGTTGAGTTTTCCTACCGAGGAAACAAGCAGACGGTTCAGTTTGTCGTTTGTACAAAGACAGACTTTTTTCCGCTCAACCAAGCCCTCCCGTGACAGCGCAGCGCGGAGCCGTTCAGAAAGGTCCTCCCCGAAGAGATCCGGCGTGTCCAGAATGAACTGAAACGCCTTTTCCGCTACGGACAGCCGATACGCCGGTACCGTTACCAGCCGCGACAGCTTTGCTGGAATATCGTTCCCGGTGTGCAGCACCATGCTGCACAGCGCACCAAAGTCCTCCGTATGGCTCAAAACCAGTTCCTCATTGTCCGTGTCCGCCGCATTCATGGCCCGGACCCCCTCCTGAGAAAGCTGCTCCGCACAGGCTGCCGCTTTTTCACGGTAAACGCGCAGAACCTGCGTTTCCTCTTGTGTGGGATAGTTGAAATATATGTAGTCCTGATGCGGACAGAGGCTCTTCTGCGCCACAAGCTGCGGCACAAAGATCTCCTCATCGATCTCCCCGCACAGCTCGATATAGCGATTCCACTCCGCAGGCGTGCTGTCATACGGCGGTGTCGCCGTCAGCGCAATGACTGTCACCGCGCTTCCCAGTTCCTTCAAGAAACGTTCCAGTGCTTTCTGCCATTCACTGCGCAGATGATGTGCCTCGTCCAAACACACCGTGCCGATCCCCGCCTGCCGAATCTGTTGCAGCAGGTCAAAGCCGGTGAAATCCTCTGTCTCACCCTCCTCCGCGCCGCTGTCTGCCTCCTCCTGCGAAAGCAGGCCATGGAACGCCGCATGCAGCGCCTGATAGGTCACGGAAGTCAGCAGCGCGGGCTGCTTCAGGTCGAAAGAAAGGTAGTCCGTTTCTTCCGCTCCCTCCGGAGCAAAATTCTCCATAAACCGTTCGCCCCACTGCTGCCGGATGGTCACCGACGGCGACAGCAGCAGCGCCGGTTTCCCAAGCTGCCGCACCAGCTCCAACCCCAGAATCGTCTTTCCGCTGCCGGGCGCGGCAACAATATGGATTCTCCCGTCTCTGAGATGCCGCTGCGCATGCTCCAGAACGGTCTGCTGATAACTGCGGAAGCTGCTGTGGAAACGTACCGCTTCAAAACTCTGCATAGTTGTTCCTCCCTGAAAGCACTTTCAAATGGGAGCATTCAGGCTTGCTGTCCGCCGATGGTATCAGAACACGTGCCGCCTGCTCTCCTCTTTTTTTGATCTTATCGCTGCAAAAACGGAAGCGATATCCTCCAAGCCATGCTTTCCTCTGCGCAATATAGTCTATTATAGCAGGTTTCCCGCCTGTTTTCTGCAAAAAACCCCTATCATCTTGCACAATTTCTAACCGGCTATTTTGTACGAAGTGCCGATTTCCTGCGGAGGCTCAAAAATTTTGTCGCTTAGCTAAAAATTATTTGTTTTTTCGGTTGATTATTTGTTTTTTGTAGCGTATACTTAACCATAGCAGGGCATACGCCCGAATATTGACAGGAGGTACTTCTATGTACGATCGTACTTACAATTTCTCCGCAGGTCCAGCTACCATGCCCGAGGCGGTTCTCGAAGAAGTTCGTGACGAAATGATGAACTACCGCGGGTCCGGTATGTGCGTCATGGAAATGTCCCACCGCTCCAAGGTCTATCAGCAGATCATCGACGA
>CAMGMW010000113.1 GCA_946059285.1 uncultured Clostridia bacterium | reverse complement strand
CAGCGATCAAAATTGCAAAATAAAGCTACAACAAATGATTTTGCAATTTTGCAGCAGCTTGTCAAAAAGTCTGACAGGACTTTTTGACAAGCTGCACCGGCTTCCTGTTGACAGGGAGCCGGTTTTTTGCTATGATAGCGTTCGTATTAATATGAAAAGTATGATTTGTCCATTCCCATGGACAGCCGGATCAAGGAGGTCGGTATGGCAGGCGGAAAGCATTTGCTTGGGATGCCGCGCGGCAAGCACGTTTTTGGCACGGCGAAGGTCGGTGAACGCGGTCAGATCGTGATCCCGAAAGAAGCGCGTGAAGTTTTTGGGATTCAGGCGGGAGATACCCTGCTCATCCTCGGCGATGAGGCAAACGGAATTCTCGTGACGAAGCCTGAGGTCATTCACGCCGTAGCGCGGCGTATTTTTGAAACCATGGAACAATCGGAGGCGAAAGAATGAAGGAAATGTATGCGCAGTTCGGCGTATCGGACGCGGTCTATTCCTACGGCGAGCGGGTTTTGGAAACGTTAAAGGAGCGTTTCGCCGCTGTGGATGCCACCGCGGAATATAATCAGGCAAAAGTCCTCGCAGCAATGCAGAAAAATCGGGTCGGATCCGCATGCTTTGCCGCAACCACCGGCTACGGCTATGACGATGTCGGCCGCGATAATCTGGAGCGCGTTTACGCCGACACCTTCCACACGGAAGCGGCGCTGGTGCGCCCGCAGATCACCTGCGGCACGCATGCGCTCGCGGTCGCGCTCTCGGCAAATCTTCTGCCGGGAGATGAGCTGCTCTCCCCGGTCGGCGCGCCATATGACACGCTGGAGGAGGTCATCGGCATCCGTCCCTCCGCCTGCTCGTTGAAGGAATACGGCGTTTCCTACCGTCAGGCGGACTTAAAGCCGGACGGCACCTTTGACTACGACGCCATCCGTGCGGCGGTCAACGAACACACCAAACTGGCAACGATCCAGCGCAGCAAGGGCTATGCCACCCGTCCGACTTTCTCGGTCCGGCAGATCGGGGAGCTGATCGCCTTTTTGAAGGAGCTTAAGCCGGACATCATCTGCATGGTGGATAATTGCTACGGCGAATTTGTGGAAACGCTCGAGCCGAGCGATGTCGGCGCGGATCTGGTCGTCGGCAGCCTCATCAAAAACCCCGGCGGCGGGCTTGCGCCCATCGGCGGTTATATCTGCGGGAAAGAGCGTTATGTCGAGCGCTGCGCGTTCCGCCTTTCCGCGCCCGGACTGGGACAGGAGGTCGGCGCAAATCTCGGGCTGATGCCCGCGTTCTACCAGGGCTTTTTCCTCGCGCCGACGGTCGTCGCCTCGGCGCTCAAGGGCGCAATCTTCGCGGCGAACCTCTATGAGCGCCTCGGCTTCCACGTTGTTCCGAACAGCACGGAACCCCGACACGACATCATTCAGGCGGTGGAGCTCGGCTCGCGTGAGGGCATGATCGCCTTCTGCAAGGGCATCCAGTCCGCCGCGCCGGTGGACAGCTACGCCGATCCGCTGCCGTGGGCCATGCCCGGCTATGAGGACGAGGTCATCATGGCGGCCGGCGCCTTCGTGCAGGGCTCTTCCATAGAGCTTTCTGCCGACGGCCCCATTCGTCCGCCCTACGCCGTTTATTTTCAAGGCGGTCTTACGTGGTATCACGCGAAACTGGGTATCCTGCTCTCGCTGCAAAAAATGGCGGACGCGGGATTGGCCCATCTTCAGGAGGAAATGATATGAATTGGTTTTGGTTCGCGCTGATTGCGCTCTTTTGCTGGAGCGGCTCCGATCTGTTTTCCAAGCTCGGCTGCTGCGATGAAAATGACCGCACAAGCCATTTAAAAATGGTCATTGCGGTCGGCGCGGTCATGGGTCTGCACGCGGCATATATGGTAATTTTCGGCGGCGTGGAAATTTCCTGGTACGTGATCTGGAAATATCTGCCCGTCTCCCTGCTGTATATTCTGTCCATGGCGCTCGGATACGTCGGGCTGCGTTATATCGAGCTTTCCATCTCCTCCCCCATCTGCAATTCCTCCGGCGCATTGGTGGCGGTGCTGTGCATCGTAACCGGCGGACTTTCCTCTCTGGAGGCAAATCCCGTTGCCGTGCTTTTTGCAATCGGACTGGTCTGCACGGGCGTGATCGGTCTCGGTATCGTCGAGGCGCGGGAGGATGAGACACTGCGCGCCAAGCGGCAGGAGCATGCCAATCGAAAATATGCCAAAAGCTGGCTGGCCATCTGCCTTCCCGTTGCCTACTGCCTGCTGGACGCAGCCGGGACATTCGCCGACAGCCTTGTGCTGGAGACGCTCAACGAGGACTCCGCCAACGTCGCCTATGAATTGACGTTTTTCGCGGCAGGCGTACTCTGCGCCGCCTATTTCCTGTTTGTGCGCGGCACGGAGCTTCGCCCGAAGCAGGAGCGTCCGAAATATATTGCGGCACTGTTTGAAACCGCCGGACAGCTTGCCTATATTTACGCACTGGCGGATGAGACGCACGTCATGATGTCCGCGCCCATCATTTCGGCATATTGCGCGGCATCGGTGCTCTGGAGCCGTATTTTCCTGAAAGAAAAGCTCTCGTGGAAGCATTACTTAATGATCGCGCTGGTCGTCACCGGCATTGTAATCCTCGGCATATTTGACATATAATCCGCCGGCGGAGAATATATCTTATCGGAAACGCCGGCAGACCGCCCGCCACGCAAACAATTCATGCGCACAGCGTTTACCATTTTTCGCCGTGCGCATGAAATTTTTTTGCGGATGCAACCAAACCATGATTTTCCCGTCTAATAAGAAAAAACGGTCACTCAAATTTCTGTGACATAAATGTAATAAGTTAGTAATAAAAACGTTGTTGATTTTTGTCGCATCTTCGGTATAATAAGAACGTTAGAATGAAGTACTGTCGCCATCGTGGCGAATAGAGCAGATAGGAGTAAAATCATGGCAAACAACGAAAAACAGCGCCGCACCTCGCAGGCGCAATCCCATTCCAATCGGCACAAGAAAAAAGGTAAGAACAAGGTTCTGATCGGCTGCATCGCCGCCGCAGCGGTTTTGGTCGTCGTATTTCTGGCGGGCTGTCTGCTGCTCCACGACAACGGCACCATTGTTCAGAATCTCTACGTCGCCGGGATCCATCTGGGCGGTATGACGAAGGAAGAGGCAGCCGTGGCGCTGACCGGTAATGTCCATATTTTCGACGAGGAAAATATGAACATTGAGCTGTATACCCGCTCCTTCCCTCTGTATACCACCAGCTATGACCCGAGCAGCGCGGCGCTGGTGGATATCTTCGGCAAGCCTATGGAGGTCACGCCCACTGAGGCAGAAGAACCGACGGAGAACGATACGCCCGTCGAAACGCCGACCGATGTGCCGCTGGACGAAAACGGCGATCCGCTGACGCTGGTGGAGACCATCTGTCTGACCCCCACCGATGCAAAGGTCGGTCTGGATATTGATGCCGCCGTGGACGCCGCCTATCAATACGGACGCGGCAAGAGTATCTTCTCCCGCACCCCGAAGGCACTGGAGGAGCGGTATGACCTGGACGTGTCGGATTTCATCACCGTTGACGAGAATTACATCCGCACGGTTCTGGAGGAATATGCCGCCGATACCGGCACCGTCCTCTCCCAGCCGACGGTCAACGCTGTGACCGGCGAAAATGCCCGGCTGGAGATCACGTTGGGCACAAAACAGCGCAGCATCGACGTTGACAATTTGTACGACGCGATTCTGGCGGCATACACCGCCGGTCAGTTCCGTCTGCAATACGCCTATGTGGAGGAATTCCCGGAGCCGTTCGATTTGGACGAAGCCTATGCTTCCTTCTGTACCGCGCCGGTGAACGCCGTGTGCGACGAGGAGACCTTTGAGGTCACAGAAGGCAAAAACGGTTACGGCTTCCGCATGGAGGACGCGATCGCGCTGCTGGACGCAGCCTCGGAAGGAGATACGGTCATCCTCACGATGGGTGAGGTGGAGCCGCTGTATACCACCGAAACACTGAAGGAGCAGCTCTTTAAAGACGTGCTCGGCTCCTGTGACACGCCGCATACCCGTCTTGCCGGACGGACTAAAAACCTGGAGCTTGCCTGCGCCGCCATCAACGGCACGATTCTCAAGCCCGGTGATACCTTCTCCTTCAACCAGATCGTCGGCAAGCGCACCACCGAAAAGGGCTATCAAATGGCGAACGCCTATGTCGGCGGTGATACCACGCCGGTAATCGGCGGCGGCATCTGTCAGGTCGCCTCTACGCTGTACTACTGCACCGTGATGTCTGAATTGGAGGTCATTGAACGTGCGGAGCATCAGTATGTCCCGGATTATATCGAATGGGGCATCGACGCCACCATCTACTGGGGACAGCATGACTATCGGTTCCGCAACAACACCTCTTATCCCATCCGTATCGACGCATGGGTGGAGGGCGGCTATGTCCATGCACGGTTCGTCGGCACGGAAACCAGAGACTACACCATCAAGCTGACACACACCGTGCTCTCCAAGACGGCCTTTGACGAGGTCACGCTGGATATCTCGCCGGATATGCCGAATTATGAGAAATACAAGGATTATAAGGAAGGCGATATCGTCGTCTATCCCTACACCGGCTATAAGGTGGAGTCCTATATGTATAAATATGACGCAAACGGCAACGAGATCTCGTGCACCTTCATCGCCAAATCCAATTATGACAAGCGTGACCGGGTCATCGCGCATATCGTGGAAACGGAGTCCTCTGAATCCTCAGAGCCGACCGAGCCCCCCACAGAGCCGACTGAACCCCCCACGGAAGCTCCCACGGATCCCCCCACGGAAGCTCCCACGGAAGCTCCCACGGATCCGACCGATCCACCGGAAGAATAAAACAGAGCGTCTTTTCACACTGGAATCTGATATTTTCAACGCTTTTTATC
>CAMGMW010000112.1 GCA_946059285.1 uncultured Clostridia bacterium | reverse complement strand
CAGTTCAACTTAAACTATTGAAGTGCCCTTTTTCAAGTGGATCGAAAGTAGCCTTCGCTTAATAGAGTCTCCAATACTCGCGCTTCACGTTCAAGCATGATCGGATCCTTTGGTCCATGGTACTTCGTTCTGTTAACATTGATTGCAACCATCGGATCGACCAATTCAAATTCAAAACGCTCTTCAGCCTCATAGTCATCCAACTGTTGGGGGTGAATTTCATTCTCTACATCACAGAAGTAATAATAGTTATCCTGTATGAACACTGCTTCCTTTTCTCCCTTTTGAACGCGGTGAACCAGCCCATATTCCTGAATTGTCTCAGGGATTACACAAAGACCGGACTCCTCCAACACCTCACGGATGAGCGCCTCGTGTTGACTTTCGTTTGACTCAATGCCGCCACCAGGGAATTTGTAATAATCATACTTCAAACTATGCACCATTCCAATTTTCCCATCATGAATAATAATTCCACGAACAGACGGGCGGATAAATGCTTTTCCGTTTAAATCATAATCTTGGGTATCCAGTTTAAAAAGCGATCTCATTGCTCCTTCACGCCTTCCAACAATCGGTTATTCTCTTTCAGGATAATACAAAGATGCGAAAAATTGACTGCTGTTCAGCACAAACGCCCGGAAATCTCCGGGCGTTCTTATGCAGCCGAAATTCAAGTCTATTCTTCCTGACGGTTCTTATTTGACAAGTAACGTTCGTACATTCATCCCGCTTAAGGCAACGTTTGGATTGCTTATTTCTTCGGTAATGACCTACTACTTCACAGGCAACCGAACAGCCGGATCAAGGCAGCCTCAGGCGGCATTATCCGCCCGCTCCCCCAATATATTTTTATATGTCACGTCTGCCCTCCAGCGCGCGCAGGAGAGTGATTTCATCGGCATACTCCAGTTGGCTGCCGACCGGGATTCCGTAGGCAAGGCGGGTAACACGAACCTCCATCGGACGAAGCAGGCGAGAAATGTACATCGCGGTTGCTTCTCCCTCCGTGTCGGGATTGGTCGCCATGATGACTTCTCTCACATTACCTTTCGCAACCCGCGCCAAAAGCTCCCGCACGCAAATATCATCCGGTCCAATGTGATTCAAGGGAGAAATTACGCCGTGCAGCACATGATAGACGCCGGAAAACTCCCGCGCCCGCTCCATGGCGATCACATCCTTCGGCTCCGCCACCACGCAAATCACGCCGTGATCCCGATCTTCATCATCACAGATCGGACAGATATCCCGGTCCGTCAAATTCCGACACACCGGGCAAAGATGCACCGACTGCCTGGCTGCCAGAATTGCATCTGCAAATTCCTGTGCCTCCTCCTGCGGAAGTGACAGCAGATAAAACGCCAGCCGCTGTGCCGTTTTCCCGCCGATCCCCGGCAGCTTGGCAAACTGTTCCGTCAGCCGCTCCAGCGCGGCAGGAAAGTAACGCATCAGAACAGCCCGCCGAGGTTCAGTCCGCCGGTCAGCTTCGCCATATTCTGCGACGCCTCAGCCTCCGCCTTGCGCATCGCCTCGTTGACCGCTGCCACTACCATATCCTGCAGCATTTCAACATCCTCGGGATCCACCGCGTCGGGGTTGATCTCGATGGAAAGCACCTCGTGCTTGCCATTCACCACAGCCTTGACCATGCCGCCGCCGGCCGCTGCTTCATACTGCTTTGCCTCCAGCTCTTCCTGCATTTTCAGCATATCCTGCTGCATTTTCTGTGCCTGCTTGATCATATTCATGTTCATGCCGCCGCCCATTGGACCGCGGTATCCGCCTTTTGCCATTTTTCATCTTCTCCTTATTACTTAAAATCAACCAATTCCGGATGCTCTGCACCGAAGCTGAGCAGCCGGTCAAATCCGGCGTTTTGCTGTCCCTCCGCGCCGGCCAGTTCCACCTTAACCGTGATCTTCTGTCCTACGATTGCAGACGCCGCCTCCGACACCGTCTGCAAAACATTCGGTTTGTCGGTCATTGCCAGCGACCACTCGTCCTTCGCCCGCAGCAGCAGGACATTGCCCCGCAAACTGCCGTGGATAGGCGCATTTTGCGCCGTGGTAAACATTGCAAAGGCAGGTGGCTTTAAGGAAGCCCTCACCCGCTGCACCAGCTCCGCCCAGAACCCGGCAGGCTCCTGCCCCGACATATCTTGTATAGGGGGCGGACCCTCATCGTCAGGCGGCGGTGCTTCCTCCTCCCACGGCGGCTGTTCCACCCGGGGTGCTTCCCGCATCGGTGCGGCGAACACGCCGGCGGCAAGCTTTTCTTCAAGACGGCTCACCCTTGCCTGAAGGGCCTGCACATCCATACTGGCCTCCGGCTCGCACAGCCGGATGATACACAGCTCAGCGTCAATTCGGCGGTTTGCTGAGGTATTAAAGCCTGCGGCCGCATCCCGCAGAACCGCCGTCATGCGCAAAAGCTCCCCTGCGCTGATATGGGGCAAAAGCCCCTTCAGTTCCTGCTGCGTGCAAATACCGGAAATCAAATTCATTCCGCGATCCGGCGCTGTTTTCAGGATCAAAAGGTCCCGAGCCACCGAGCAAAGCTCATCCAGCATCGCCGCCAAATCCTTGCCATCGGCATATTGTCCGTTGAAGATCGCCAACGCCTCCGGCGTATTATGATCGATCGCCGCCCGCATCAGCTCTGCGGCCTTTCTCGTTCCTGCCAGTCCCAGCGTATCGCAGACCTGCGCTGTCGTCACCGCGCCGGCCGCTGCTGATGCGCATTGATCCAGCAGGCTAATGGCATCTCTCATCCCGCCGTCTGCCAGCCGTGCCAAAAAAGCCGCCGCATCCGGCTCCAGCTCGATGCTTTCCTGATAGGCGATATAATTCAGCCGTGCCACGATATCCTCCGGCAGCAGCCGCCGAAAGGCAAAGCGTTGGCAGCGGGACAAAATGGTCGCCGGAACCTTGTGCAGCTCTGTCGTGGCAAGGATAAACAGCAGATGCTCCGGAGGCTCTTCAATGATCTTCAGCAGTGCATTGAAGGCACTCATGGAAAGCATATGCACCTCATCAATGATATAAACCCGCTTTTTGACCTGCGCCGGGGTAAAAACTGCCTCGTCGCGCAAAGTGCGCACGTTATCCACACCATTGTTGGAGGCCGCGTCGATTTCCAGCACGTCGATGCAGGCTCCCGCATCAATGCTCCTGCAGGAGGCGCAGCGGTTACAGGGATTTCCGTCAATCGGATGCTCACAGTTGACCGCCTTTGCCAGAATTTTGGCACAGCTTGTCTTACCGGTCCCGCGTGTTCCGGTGAACAGATACGCATGGCTCAGGCGCCCAGTGATGAGCTGGTTTTTCAACGTCTGCGTGATGCTACGCTGCCCTACCACATCGTCAAAGGTCTGTGGACGGTATTTTCGATACAATGCCTGATACATTCCATTCACCTCCGCAAAAACTAGTATACTCGAAACCGGCACAAAAAGCAACAAAAAACGGAGACGCAAATGCGCCTCCGTTGAAAAGCCTCCGGTCCATGACAAGATCGCACACCCGCATTTGAATCTGCAACTACGCCCGTTACCCGCGCAGCCAGCTCGGAAACGGCTAACTTGCGGCACACGCGCAGATCCGCTTAATGCTGCTCGGTTCCCCGCCTGACATGGTTCACGGGAGCACGTTGCGCAAGACCGATCCCTCAACACCGCTTACGCGGACAGACAGCGCAGCGCAGACCCGGGTGCGGGACTTCATCCCTGCTGTAGCGGATTGCAGGTTACAGGACACCGCTATCTTCCCGACTAGTGCGACCTTGTCACAGATCGGAGGCAATTTGACAAATCAGCCGATTTCCGCCAGCTTTTCCGTCACGAAATCAGCCAACTCGCCAATGGTTTCCATGTTGAGCTTCCCTTCAAGCTCAAAATCCACACCCAGTTCTTCCTCCATATCCATGACCATTTCTACCATGTCCAGAGAGTCCAGATGCAGGCTTTCAAAGGTAGTCTCACGATTCATTTCCTCAACAGGAATATCCAGTTGCTGAGATAAGTAGGATACGATTCGCTCATACATTGTCGTGTTCCCTCCATATTTGTCTCATTTCGTATGGGGTTTCTACTCAATATGATACGATTTTTTTCGCCAATGTCAAGAAAAACTTTTTCATCCGCCATTGTGTCTTTAATTTAAAAAGTCTTTTAAAATTTTAGAGCGCGACGGATGGCGCAGTTTACGCAGCGCCTTTGCTTCGATTTGACGGATACGCTCTCTGGTAACATCGAATTCCTCTCCGACCTCTTCCAGTGTATGCATTTTCCCGTCAGTTAGTCCATAGCGCAGGCAGAGAACTTTTTCCTCCCTCGGTGTGAGCGTTTTCAACACATCGGCAAGCTGTTCACGCAGCATCGCATAGGAAGCGGCATCCGCTGGCTCTGAAGCGTCCTCATCCTGAATGAAGTCTCCCAAATGGCTGTCGTCCTCCTCGCCGATGGGCGTTTCCAAAGAAATCGGGTCCTGAGAGACACGCATAATCTCCTCTACCTTTTCCACCGGAAGTCCCAGCTTTCCCGCGATTTCGTCTGAGCTCGGATCACGCCCCAGTTCCTGCACCAGCTCGTGAGAGGCACGGGAAACCCGGTTGATCGTCTCCACCATATGTACCGGAATTCGAATGGTGCGAGCGTGGTCGGCGATTGCCCGGGAAATAGACTGTCGGATCCACCATGTGGCGTAGGTGGAGAATTTATAGCCCTTTGTGTAGTCAAATTTTCCCACAGCCTTAATCAGTCCCAGATTGCCCTCCTGAATCAGATCCAAAAGAGGAAGTCCGCGGCCGACATACCGCTTCGCGATGGATACCACAAGACGAAGGTTCGCCTCCACCATCTTGTTGTGGGCTTCCTCATCTCCGTCCGCCATTTTCTGCGCCATGACCTGTTCTTCCTCCACTGTCAGAAGCGGGATCTTGCCGATCTCCTTGAGGTACATCCGCACGGGATCATTGACGCTCA
>CAMGMW010000111.1 GCA_946059285.1 uncultured Clostridia bacterium | reverse complement strand
TCCCGGCCGAGACGGAAAATTACATCCGCGTCCTGTGCGGATACGCTGCCGTATGATAAAGAATTCACAACAGCGTTTCGTCGTAGACGGCACGGCTGCCGCCAATGAATTTCGGACGGGTGCGAGCCGCCAGCAAAATCGCGCTGCCGATATGGCTGATTCCGAGCCGCAGCGGTACCGCCACCGGCTTCAGATGCATACCGATCAAAGTGCCGCCAATGTCCAGACCTGCGTCCGCACGGATGGACTCTACCGCTACCGGATGGGAAAAGGCGTGATACGCTGCCGTTGCGAAGGAGCCCCCCGCCTTCGGCTGTGGCACTACATTCACGATGTCCGCGCCCGGCACGGCCTGTCGTTCAATGATGATGGCACGATTCAGGTGCTCACAGCACTGCGCCGCCAAATAGATGCCGCGCTTCTGCAAAACGGTGTAGATTGCCTGAAAGACCTCTTGCGCTACCTCCGGACGGGAATCCGAGCCGATGCGGCTGCCGCAGATTTCACTGGTGGAGCAGCCCACAATCACAATTTGCCCCGCTTGCAGCCCTGCCTTCTCGCACAGCGCCTGTGCCGCTGATTCTGCTTGCTTTCTAATTTCTTCAGACATTTTGAAGCTCTCCGCGGAGTTTTTTCAACAAATGAGTTTTATCCAGCAGCGTATACAGAAGCGCTGCGCAGATAAGACCGACTGCGCCCTGCGGCAAATTCGTCATCAGCAGACTTTCCACTGCTGCGCTGCCATACAGTGCCAGTTCGAATAGGAAATAGCCGCCCGCCATGGTGATTTCTCCTGCCAGGCTGCCTAACAGCATTCCGGCATAAGGGCGCTTGGAAAGAGCGCGGGACAGCAGAGCTGCTACCGCTGCCATCAGTCCCTTGATTATGAGCGTTGCGGGCGCGTATGTACCGTAGCCCAATAGCAGATCCGCCAACATCGAACCGATGCCGCCCGCGCACGCTCCGTACACGGGACCGAGCAAAAACGCACCCGTCAACACGAAGCAATCGCCCAGATTATAATAACCGCCCAGCGGAGACGGCATTTGTATCAGCGTTGTAGCAATGCAGGTCAGCGCTGCCAGCAACGCAGTCAGGATCAGCTTTCGTAGTTGTTGTGATTTCAAGTGTAACACCTCTTCTAATTTCTGTGTGTTTTGGAGTTTCTCAAAAGCAGGCAGTGCTCAGCAGTGCCTGCTTTCTGGGCGGGAGAATTTTGCAGTGCACGCCAAGCCGGCGTGCACTACATAAAAACAGATTTCATGATGCGGTTTCGCTTGTGTCAGAGTGACAGCATTTCACGATCCTTATGCTTCAATCAGCAGCTCCGCGATCTGTACCGCATTCGTCGCTGCGCCCTTACGGATCTGGTCGCCGCAGCACCAGAGGGTCAATCCGTTTTTGTCCGTCAAATCAGGACGGATGCGTCCGACAAAAACGGTATCCTGATCAGAAGTTTCCAGCGGCATGGGATATTCGCCGTTTGCCAGATCGTCCACCAGCTTACAGCCGGGCGCCGCTGCGATGACCCGACGCGCGTCCTCAACGGACACAGGACGGTCAAAATGCAGCGTGGCAGAAATGGAATGACTCCGCACCACGGGGACGCGGACACAGGTGCACGTTACCATTAAATCGGGCAGATGCATAACTTTTCTGCCCTCGTTCTGCATCTTCATTTCCTCGCTGGTATAACCCTCATACTGCTCGCTGCCGATCTGAGGGATCAGATTATAGGCAATCTGATGGGAAAACACACGCGGCTGTACCGGCGCGCCCGTCCGCAGCGCTTCGATTTGCTCGGCAAGCTCAATCGGACCGCCCGCGCCCGCGCCGGAGACCGCCTGGTAGGTGGAGGCGACAATGGAACGGATGGGGCTGAGGGAATTCAGCGCATTGACTGCCGTCACGGTGATGATGGTGGAGCAGTTGGGATTGGAAATGATCCCTTTATGCCCCTTCACGTCCGCAGCGTTCACTTCCGGTACGATGAGCGGTACGTCTGCGTTCATACGGAAGGCGGAGGAATTGTCCACAAACACCGCGCCCGCCTTGACAATAGCAGGGGCAAACTGTTTGGCAATATCGTTTTCCGCGGCGCCGAGGACGATATCGATACCCTCGAACGCCTTGTCGCAGGCTTCCTCGATCACAATGGGCTTGCCGCGCCACTCCAGCACTTTTCCCGCACTGCGGGCGCTGGCCAGCAGATGCAGCTCCGCGATTGGGAAGTTCCGCTCTGCCAGAATTTTCATCATTTCTCTGCCCACAGCGCCGGTAACGCCTAATATGGCAACATTATATTCTTTCATAGAAAACCTCTACTTTACAAATGCGTTATACAAAACGCGAATCGTATCGGCATAGTCCTTGTTGTCCACGCCGATGATAATGTTTAATTCCTCGGGACCCTGGGAGATCATGCGGATATTGATGCCGTGCTGACCGAGCGCGGCGAAGATCTTGCCGGAAGTACCGGCGCGGAACGCCATCTTTCTGCCTACAACGGCAATGATCGCAATGCTGTCCGTGACCTTGATGCTGTCAGGTTTGATCTCGGCACGAAGCTCATCGACAATGGTATAAAGATGCGGCGACAGCTTTTCCGTGGGCACCGCCAGTGAGACACAGTCGATGCCGGAGGGGGTGTAGGAGATGGAGACGCTGTTGCGCTCAAACACACCGAGAATCGACCGGAGCGTGCCGGTTGCACCTGCCATGCCTTTTTTAGAGATGGTAATGATGGTGAAGTCCCGCTTGCCTGCGATGCCGGTGATGAAGCGCTGTGAATTGGGTGCTTCGATGAATTCCTCTGAGATCAATGTGCCGGGATGATTCGGCTCATTGGTGTTGCGGATATTCAGGGGAATATTCTTTTCCCGCACCGGGAACACCGTCATTTCATGCAGCACCTGAGCGCCGCTGTAGGAAAGCTGGCGCAGCTCACTGTATGTAGCGCGGTCGATGCATTTGGGAGAATCGACAATTCGGGGGTCAGCCATCAGCACGCCGGAAACATCGGTCCAGTTTTCGTATACGTCCGCGTCCAGTGCCGCCGCCGCCAGCGCGCCGGTAATATCCGAGCCGCCGCGGGTCAAAGTGCGTATTTTGCCGTCCGGCATCAGACCGTAAAAGCCCGGAATGACGACCCGTTTATCCTTGACCAGCGCGCGAAGTGTGGCATAGGATTTTCCCTGATCCACCGTGCCATCATAGTGGAAATACAGCCATCGCGCCGCATCAAGGAAAGTATAGCCCAGATATTCCGCCATCAGCTTGGCGGAGAAGTATTCGCCGCGGGAGACCAGTTCCTCTCTGGAGATGCCCTGCATCATTTTCTGCCACAATGCGTTAAATTCTGTCTCCAGATCGGTCTTCAGACCAAGCTCATCCCGGATGTTGCAATAGCGGTCACGAATCAGCTGAAAAATGCTGTCGCAGGAAACACCGTACTGCAAATGTGCGTAGCACAGATACAAAAGGTCTGTGATTTTATTGTCGTCTGCGCTGCGTTTTCCCGCAGCGGACACAATGACTACGCGCCGTGCGGTATCCGATGCAATGATTTCTTTGATCCTTTTATAGTGGGCGGCATCTGCCATCGATGAACCGCCAAATTTCGCTACTTTCAGCATATACTTCCCCAATCAGCGGAGGGATGCAAAGAAGCATCCGCGATCCGTCTTTTTTCTTTCTCTTGCCCATGCGTGCAGCTCCGTCACGGACACTTTCTTTGTTATTATACCGCAGTCAAGTATTTTGTCAATATGCGCTTGCAGCCAGCCATCCACGCCGTTGGTGCGAACGTAATACTGCCGCTGAATGCTGCTGTTATCCACGCGGACCTGCTCCATACGGTGCGTGTAGAACCCGGTCAGCCCGTTGCGGACATCCACACAGTCCTGCAATATATTATATGCGGTAGGATACCGCCCTGCTCCCTGCCCGTAGAAACTTTGCTTGCCGATATGTGTTCCGGTCAGCGAGATCAGATTGAAATTCTCTGGCACTGCCGCCTCATGCACTGACGGCAAAAACAGGGCCGGCTCAATATAGGCGGCAACCGTTTCTTCCAGCTTCCGTGCGCTGGCGATCAACTTGCACACCCGGCGCATTCGGCGAAAAGCCGCGATGTCCGCTGCGGAGATGGACTCGATCCCCTGCACCGCCACGGCCTGCTCGTCAATCACGCAGCCGAAGGCAATGTTGGCGGAGATCACCAGCTTTCGCCGGATATCGGCACCATTGATATCCTCGGTCGGGTTGGCTTCGGCGTAGCCCAGCGCCTGCGCCTGATGCAGCGCGGAGGAGAAGTTGCCGCCGTTTTGGGTCATGCGATCCAGGATATAGTTTGTGGTGCCGTTCATAATGCCGCTGATGCGGATGATCGGCTCCTGCTCCAGTGTTTTTGCCAGATTCGGCAGCCACGGGATACCGCCGCCCACCGCCGCGGAGCAGCGCAGGGCAACACCGTGCTCCGAGGCAAGCTGCGTCAGGTCACGGTAATACTCCGCTACCAGCAGCTTGTTGGCGGTGATTACATGCTTGCCCGCCCGCAATGCCGCCGTTACATATTCATACGCGGGATGCAGTCCGCCGATGGCCTCGATGACCGTGTCCACCGCGGGGTCCTCTACAATGCGGCGGAAGTCCGCTGTGACTTCGCAGTTCAGCTCCGGACGCGGCTTGCGGCTGAGAACATATGCAATTGTCATGTCGGAGCGCGCCTGCACAAATTCATACACGCCGCCGCCCACGGTTCCAAAGCCCAGCAGCCCGATCCGCATCGGGGATACCATCTGTCCCATCTGTTGTTTCTCCGTATTTTCTGTGGTCAAATGTTCTTCTGAGAAAAACACTTGCAATTTAGCAGAAAACAGTATATCATAGTTTTGTGCAAAACGCAAGAAAAAGATTGGTGGTTTCTGTATGAAATATCAAAGCACCAGAAGCGAACGATACAGCGCAAGCTCCACTGCGGCGGTACTGCAAGGGATTGCGCC
>CAMGMW010000110.1 GCA_946059285.1 uncultured Clostridia bacterium | reverse complement strand
GCAGAGGAGATATTCGACGCAGGTGCAGATGTGATCTCCATGGGCAATCACACCTGGGGAAAGCGGGAGCTGGTGCCCTATATAGAGCGCACTCCTACCCTGCTGCGTCCAGCCAATTTTCCGCCGCAGCAGCCCGGACACGGTTGGGGCATATATGAAACCCCCTGCGGGAATGTGGCGGTGATCGATCTGATCGGCCGCTGCTCCATGGACTATACGCCGGACAATCCGTTCCTGCTTGTGGAGCGAATTCTGAAAAAGATAAATACACGGTTGATTTTTGTGGAAATACACGCTGAAGCTACATCGGAAAAGCTGGCGATGGGCTGGATGCTCGACGGCCGGGTCAGCGCTGTCTGGGGAACCCATACCCATGTGCAAACAGCAGATGAGCGAATCCTTCCAAACGGAACAGGGTATATTACCGATTTGGGTATGACCGGTCCGCGTGATTCGGTGCTGGGTATCCGTCCGGAACTGTCGATTCAGAAATTCCGGGGTGATCTGACGCGCTGTTATGAGCCTGCCCCGGGCGCATGCAAGCTGGAGGGCTGCATTTTTACGATTGATGAAGGCAGTGGTCATTGTACCGCGGTGGAAAGGGTGTCGATTTATGATTAAACTGCTGCACGCGGCGGATTTTCACCTGGATTCCGCATTTTCCGCGCTGCCGCCGGAGCAGTCCGCACGCAGGCGGCAGGAACAGCGTCTGGTACTGGAGCAGCTTGCAGCGTCTGCGGAAGGCTGTGAGCTGGTACTGCTTTCCGGCGATCTTTTTGACAGCGCACGGATTTACCGAGATACGCTGGACGCCTTGAAGCACTTTTTTGCCGCCTGCGGCGTTCCGATCTTTATTGCGCCCGGAAATCATGACTATCTGGCACCGGGTTCTCCATATCTGACGGAGGACTGGGGCGATAACGTACATATTTTCTCATCACGGGAGGTCACATGTGTTCATCTTGCGCATTGCGATGTCTACGGCGCCGCTTTCACTACACCGGAGATGCCGTCTTTACTGGATGGCTTCCACGTGCAGAATCCCGATACTGTCAATGTGATGGTACTGCACGGTGATATGCAGCCCAATTCTCCTTATGCGCCTATGACACAGGCGCAGATCGCATGCAGCGGCCTGGACTACCTAGCGCTTGGGCATGTGCACTCTCAGGAATCCGGAACTTGCGGCAGCACAACTTATGCCTATCCCGGCTGTCTGATGGGTCGGGGCTTCGATGAATGCGGTCAGAAGGGCGCTTTACAGGCGACCGTGTCAAAAGGACACTGCGAAACAAAATTTCTGCCGATCCATTCCCGCAAATATGAGATCTTGACGGTAGAAGCCGGTGAAGACAGTCTGACCTCCATCTGCGCCGCCCTGCCAAAGGATACACAGGAGGATTGCTACCGTATCATTTTGACCGGAGAAAGCGACACACCGGATGTCGGTGCGCTGGAACAGGCGCTGGAGCATTTGTTTTTCAGCCTCTCCGTGCTGGACCGCACTGTGCCGCGTCAGGCGCTATGGGCGGCCTGCGGTGAAGACACCCTGCGGGGGCAATTCCTGCGCATTCTGCGCGAGCAGTATGACGATGCAGATGAGGATCGACGCAGAATTATCTCCCGCGCAGTGAAATTGACCATTGCGCTGATGGACGGCAGAGAGGTAACGATATGATTGTATTAAAAATGAGCGCTTCCTTCGGAAAGCTCCATGATACATTGACGCTGCACGAGGGGATGAATCTGCTTTGTCTGCCCAATGAATCCGGCAAGTCCACATGGAGCGCTTTTCTGCTGTCGATGCTCTACGGTATCGACACGGGTGAACGGGCAGGTAAAACCAATCAGGGGCTTCCTGCAAAGGAGCGATATAAGCCTTGGAACGGCAGCGCTATGGAAGGCAGTATGGAGGTCTTGTGGCAGGGGCGGCGGATCACGATTGAACGGACGAGTGCCGGGCGCACCCCGATGGGCGTGTTCCGTGCTTATGAGACGGAAAGCGGCGTTCCGGTCACGGAGCTGACGGCAGAAAACTGCGGACGCCTTCTGTGCGGTGTGGAACGATCTGTATATGAGCGGACGGCGTTCATCCGGCAGCTTGGTCTGCCGGTATCCGGTGATGCGGCGCTGGAGCAGCGGCTCAACGCGCTGGTCACCACCGGCGAAGAGGGAAAATCCTATACGGAACTGGAAAAGGAACTTCGAAATCTGAAAAACAAATGCTCCTTCCGCGCCACGGGTCAGATAGCGCGCCTTCAGTCCCGGAAAACAGAGGTGGAGCGGCAGCTTTCTGAGCTGCGTACCGCGCAGGATGAGGCAATGCGTCTTTCGGCGGAGTGCGAGGAGCTGAATCAAAAAAAGGAGCAGTTGGACGTGCTGAAGGCTCGCACCGAACGGGCACACAGTGCAAAACGGCGGGCAGGTCTTGCGGAAATGATCCAACGTCTGCACGCGCAGGAAACGCTTTGCAGTCGCATGCAGGAAACCTGTGATACGCTGCCGGAGGAATCGGAACTTCGGGATCTGCACCGAAAGCTGGAGAATGCGGAAAATGATCTGCGCACCGCGCAAATGGAAGCAGCGTTTGCCAGCACAGAGGTCGCAAAGCCACCCGCACCGGCATGTTTTTCGGGTCTAAGCGGACCGCAGGCGAAAGAAAAAGCAGCAAAAGCGTTGGAGGAATATGAAGCACTGTCTTCCGTGAAGGAGCCAAATCGGCTGCTTCCGCTGATGGTGTGTGCCCTTGTGCTTCTGGCGGGTGTTGGGTTGTGCTTTCTCAATTTATATCTCGGACTCGGCGTGGCAGCAGCAGGGCTGCTGGCAATCCTGGCTGTGCTCGTGATGCTCAGCCGCCGCACTGCTTCAGTCCGGGAACAGCGTCACCGTGCAGATCTGATCCCTGCACGCTACGGTGTTGCGAAGCCGGAGGAAATGGGTGCGCTGGCAGAGGATTATGCCACGCAGCTCGCGGCATATGAAGCAGAAAAAGCCGAAGCGGACGCGCAGAAGCAGGTTTATGCCGAGCGAACGGAAACCATCCGCAGGCGGATCGATGAATTGGTACGTCAGGTGCGGCAGTTTGCATCCCAGTGCGCCACTGCGGAAGAATGCCGCATCGCAATCGACACGGCGCTCCGTGCCAGAGAACGGCTGGCAGCAGAACAGCGGACGCTGGACGCCCTGCGTCAGCAGTGCGGTTCCATGCAAATGATCCTCGGTGATGCGCCGGAGGAGCCGGAGGATGCGGAAGCATTGCGCTATGATCCGCAGGAGGTTTCCCGGGCATGCGACGCCGCAGCGGACCGGCTGGCACAGCTGCGTGCGCAGCTTGCACACAAGCGGGGACAGATCTCCGCACGCGGCGACGCTGTGGCATTGGAGGCGGAGCTGGAGACAATCACGCAGCAGCTGATCACGGCGCAGGAGACAAACGATGCGCTGGAATTGGCGATGGCAGCGCTGAAATCCGCAGATGAAAGCCTGCGTGCCCGTTTTTCACCGCAGATCACAGCGGACGCCGGCGCACTGCTGGCGGAGCTGACCGGCGGAAAATACCCGGGTGTACTGTTGGAATCGGACATGCGGATGTCCGTGCGGGAATCGTCGGGTGTTGTCATGCGCCCCGCAGCGGCAATGAGCTGCGGAACTTCCGATCAGATGTACCTTGCGCTTCGGCTTGCCATGTGCCGCCGCCTGCTTCCGCAGGATGCGCCGCTGCTGTTGGATGATGCACTGGTCAATTTTGACGCTGACCGTACGGCTGCCGCCCTTCGTGTGCTGCGGAGAGAGGCGAAAAACCGACAGGTGATCCTGTTCACCTGCCGGGAAATCGATAAAACATCGGAGGATTAAGATGTACTTTGACTCTCATGCACATTTGGACGATCCCCGCTTCGACGAAGATCGGGAGGAAATTTTCGCGCAGCTACCGCAATACGGCATAGAATTTGTCATGAATGTTGGCTGCGATCTGATCTCCTCTGAGCGCTCGGTGGAACTCGCACACCGATATCCCTTTCTTTATGCATCCGTAGGCAGTCACCCGGATGACGCCGGCAGTGTAACGGGCGCGGTACTGGACCGCTATCGTATCCTTTGCGGTGAGCCAAAGGTTCGTGCTATCGGGGAAATCGGTTTGGATTATCATTATGAAACCGTGCCCCGGGCGCAGCAGATCGCCGTCTTTGAAGAGCAATTGGAGCTGGCGGAGGCACAGAAGCTGCCCGTGATCATACATGAGCGGGAGGCGCACGGTGATGCAATGGATATTGTACGCCGCCACCCCGATGTGCGCGGCGTGTTCCACTGCTTCTCCGGCTCGGCGGAAATGGCTCTGTGGCTGGCGGAACGGGGCTGGTATATCGGTTTTACGGGTGTGGTCACCTTTAAAAATGCACGCCGCGCTGTGGAAGCAGTACGCGCACTGCCGACGGAGCGGATCCTGATCGAAACAGACTGCCCCTATATGGCGCCGGAGCCGCATCGCGGGCACCGCAATGACAGCCGCTATGTGCCGTTGGTGGCAGCAAAGATCGCGGAAATCAAGGGGATCACTCCGGAGGAAGTCGGTCAGGTCACAACAGAAAATGCCAAACATCTGTTTGGCATTTGAATTCTAATATAAGCTCCAGTCGATGGGGGGCTGTTCGTTTTGTGTCAGGAAGGCGTTGATTTTAGAAAACGGACGGCTGCCAAAAAAACCGCGGTAGGCAGAAAGCGGACTCGGATGCGGCGCAGAAAGGACTAACCGAGGGACCGCGGAGTTTTGAAGCAATGCAGCCTTTTTCTGAGCCTGTCCACCCCACAGGACATAGGCAATCGGCTGCGGGAGCGCATCAACGGCAGAAAGAACCGCATCGGAAAAGCGCTGCCAACCCCACGCGGCATGGCTGTTCGCTGCTCCGCGCCGCACAGTCAGCACGGTATTCAGCAGCAGAACTCCCTGTCTTGCCCACGGGGTCAGATCACCGCAGGTCGGTATGGAGATTCCCAGATCATCGTGCAGCTCA
>CAMGMW010000109.1 GCA_946059285.1 uncultured Clostridia bacterium | reverse complement strand
GCCTATAAAACAGCGGGTTTGTCTGCAAACGAATACATGGAGACGGTCACCTCGTTCTCCGCAAGCCTGATTCAGTCTCTTGGCGGCGACACCGAAAAGGCGGTCAAGTATGCCGACATGGCAATTACGGATATGTCCGACAACGCCAACAAAATGGGCACGGATATGTCCATGATCCAGTCGGCGTATCAGGGCTTTGCCAAGCAGAACTACACGATGCTGGACAACCTGAAGCTGGGCTACGGCGGCACGAAATCCGAAATGGAGCGGCTGCTGGCTGATGCAGAGGCGATCTCCGGCATCCACTATAACCTCGAATCCTATGCCGATGTGGTAGATGCCATCCATGTCATTCAGACGAGCATGGACATCACCGGCACGACCGCAAAGGAAGCGGAACACACCATCTCCGGCTCCATCAACGCCTTGCAGGCGGCGGGAAAGAACCTGCTCGTCGGCTTCGGAAATGCGGACGCGGATATGGAGCAGCTGTGCGGGAACATGGCGGAGGCGCTGAAAAACGTCATCTCCAACATCACGCCGGTCATTGAGAATATCGTAAAGGCGCTGCCCACGGCGACAAAAGCGTTATTAGAAGCGATTGCAGAACTGCTTCCCACGCTGCTGGATACTGTGACGCAGCTTTTTTCACAGCTTCTGACCACCATCTTGGAGTTGCTGCCCCAGCTGATCCCGGCTGCGGTGCAGGCGGTGATGACGATCACGCAGGCGATCATCGACAATCTGCCACTGCTCATTGACGCTGCAACCCAGATGATCGTGTCGCTGGTGCAGGGACTTGCAGACGCGCTGCCGCAGCTGATCCCTGCTGCCGTGGAAGCTGTTACGACCATCGTGCAAGGCTTAATTGACAACCTTCCGCTCCTGCTGGATGCAGCGCTCCAACTCATTCTCGGTCTGGCGCAGGGACTTCTGGATGCCTTGCCGCAGCTGATTGAATCCCTTCCTGCCATCATTACGGGCATTGTGGATTTCCTCATTTCGGGCATTCCGCAGATCATAGAGACGGGTATTCAGCTTCTGACCGCTCTGGTGGATGCGCTGCCGGACATTATTGCGGCAATCGTGGAGGTCCTGCCGCAGATCATTGATGGCATCGTCAAGGCATTGTTGGAAGGTTTGCCGCTGATCGTGCAGGCGGGCGTCGACCTGTTGGTATCTCTGGTGCAGAACCTACCGGAAATCATTCTGACCATTGTGGAAGCGTTGCCTCAAATCATTACTGCCATTGTGGACGCTTTGCTGGCATCCATCCCACAGCTGGTGGAAGCGGGTGTGACGCTGTTTATCTCCCTCATTGAAAATCTTCCCACCATCATTCTGGAGATCGTCAAGGCAGTCCCGCAGATCATTACGGGGATTGTCACCGCCTTTACAGAGTCTATTCCGAAAATCGTAGAGGTCGGCGCGAACCTTGTGCGCGGGCTGTGGGAGGGCATTCAGTCCCTCGCTTCGTGGCTCTGGGACAAGGTCAGCGGTTGGATCTCGTCCATCTGGGACGGCATCTGCGACTTCTTTGGCATTCATTCACCCTCCAAGGAAATGGGGTGGATCGGCGAGATGCTGGTTGAAGGTCTTGCCGGATCTCTCGACAAAAACGGCAAAACGGCGGTGCGCTCGGCGGAGCATCTTGCAGACGGCATTTCCTCTGTCATGCAGGACATGACGGCAGATATGCAGACTGCCATTCCGTCTCATATCAACATGGATACGACGCTTTCAGGGCTTTCCGATGTCGGTCGGACATTCGGTGGGCAGGCGTTCAACGTCACCATTCCGCTCACCATCGACGGCACGACGCTGGCCCGGATTCTGGCGGAGATCCAGTGGACGCAGAATGCCGCCTATGTGCGCAATCTTGGAACCGTTTGAGGAGGTACACAAATGTGATTGAGATTCTCAAAAATGACCATGTCATTCGAACCATTTCTCATGTGCTCACCGCTTCCATATGCGACAAGTTAGACGGCACGCTGACCTTTGACTTTACTGTCCTGCAGGAAAACTGCGTTCCGCTCCTGCCTGGCATGACGGTTCGGTATGATGGTCAGTATTACGATATTGTGCGGGTCAAGCGGGGGTTTACATCTGGGATAGAGATCAGCACCGTATCCTGTGAGCACATTTCTTACACGCTCAACAGCGAACGGTACAACCTTGTGACCTTTGTGTTTGAAGGAGCGCCGCTGCAAGGATTGACAGAGCTGCTTGCCGGAACGCCGTTCTCCGTGGGTGTTGTAGAGCCGACAGCGATGGTGGAATGCGCTTTTACAGACAGCAGCCCACTGAACCGCCGATCTGCACTGATGCGGTTTGCGGATGCCTGCGGAGGCGAACTGGAATACAGTGGATACACGATTCACATTCGGACCCATCGCGGCAGCTTGGAACGCATTGCCCTGATGGACGGAACAAATGTGACAGGGCTTTGCGCTACCTACGATTCCAGAAAAGAAACGCAGGCTTATGAGATACAGCTGTTCAAACGTACACCGCTTTCCGTAGGAGACGAGGTGCGCATCGTATATCACCCTCTTTCTATTGAAGCGGATACGAGAATTGTAGGCATGAGCTACAATCCTTTTGATGCGCATACCGTCCGTATCGAGGTTGGAGATTATGTGCCGAACCTCCTGGCAGCGGACACGGAGCGCATAAACGGTATTCGACAGGAGTTCCGAGCCGCCAACGGAAAGATGGAGTCGAAAATCGAATCCATAGAGGGAGGGCTTTCGTCCCTTACGCAAACTGTTAGTGGATTTGATACCCGCATTGAAAACGCGGAAGGGTCTGTATCCACGCTGTCCCAGACGGTCAGCAGGTTCAATACGCGGATCGAAAATGCGGAAGGCTCTGTTTCTACGCTCACACAGACGGTGAACAGCTTTCAGACTCGTATTCAAACGGCAGAGGGGAACATCTCCTCCCTGACACAAACGGCGGGTAAAATTGACTGGCTGATCAAATCAGGTACCTCGGCGTCCAATTTTACGATGACGGATCGCGCCATCAAGTTGGTAGCGGATAAAATCGATCTCTCCGGCTATGTGACCATCTCTGCCCTCGGCACGGCGGGCAAAACCACCATCAACGCCGGTAACATCACGACCGGCACAATAGATGCATCCAAAGTTACGGTTACGAACCTGCAGATCAACAATGTGAAATACGGCACATACCCCGTTATCACCTGCACCGGTACTTACGGGAACCCAAATATCGCAGTCGGCAAAGATCAGATGTCCAACAGCGTCAGTCCGACAAAACTCAGCTTGTATGGGACAACCATCAATGTTGGCGATGAAACCAGTACGCTCTACACGGTCAATATCTCCGGAGGGTATGTGAAGATTGTTGGCGGCAGCTATGTAAATATCGGTACAAGCAGTTACTATGCCGTGATGAACAACAGCCGAGAGTTCCGTCCAAGCACATCCAGTTCTTCTTATCCATTTTATCTGGGAACTTCCGGATACCCCTGGCATTACGGCAATATCGGAACGCTGAATGTCGTGACATCGGCGAAACTCGGAACAACGACAGGTGCAAAAGTCGGATTCTTCGGCACAACGCCTATCGGCAGAAAGGCTGTTTCCCGTGCCACCGGTTCTACCGTTGCGTCCTGCAATACGGCAATCAACAATCTTATTACAGCGTTAAAGGCCTATGGACTGATTAGTTAGGAGGCATCTAATATGCTTGAAATCTATAACAGCACTGGGACGCTCCAATGCAGCTTCCCGCGCGTGCTCTCCGCCTCCCTCTGCGACAAGCTGTCCGGGGAGCGGACGCTTTCGTTTTCCGTCCTCGCTTCCTGGTCGCAGCTGCTGTCTGTTGGCATGACCGCGAAGCTGGACGGTCAGTTTTATACCGTTGTCCGTGTATCCAAGAAGATCACGGGCGGCTTTCCGGTCACGACGGCGCAGTGCGAACACATCACCTATCTGCTGAACGAGGAGCAATACAATCTCGTGACCTTTGTTTTTGAGGGTACTCCGGCAGACGGCATGGCTCAGCTGCTGTCCGGCACGCCGTTCTCCGTTGGTGTAATCGAAGCGACTGGGCGCGTGGAATGTGCCTTTACCGACCAAAGCCCACTCAGCCGCCGCAGCGCGCTCATGCGCTTCATTGATGCCTGCGGCTGCGAGGTGGAGTACGACGGATACAAAATCAACCTGCTCAGGCATCGCGGCAGCACTGTTCGCAAATCTTTGATGGACGGCGAGAACGTGACCGATCTGGCCGTGACCATTGACAGCCGGGAGAACACGCAGTCTTACGAAATATCTCTCTTCAAAATGGCGGACCTGCAGGCGGGCGACGAGGTAAACATCACCTATACGCCGATGGGCGTGAATGTGGACACGCGCATCATCAGCATCGAGTACGACCCCTTCTACCGCTACACCGTGCGGGTGGAGGTCGGCGATTATGTGCCGAACCTGCTTGCATCCACCGCAACACAGTTAGATCGGGTGCGGCAGGAGTTTAAGGCTGCGGACGGGAAGCTGCTTTCCAGTATCCAAACCGTGGACGGAAATCTCTCCACGCTTTCGCAGACCGTGAGCGGTTTTAATACGCGCATTGAAAACGCCGAGGGTGCAGTTTCTACGCTATCTCAGACGGTCGGCGGCTTTAATACGCGAATCGAAAACGCGGAAGGCTCCGTTTCCACCTTGACGCAGACCGTAAACAGCTTTAAGACCCGCATCGAGACGGCAGAGGGCAACATCACCTCGGTCACGCAGACGGCAAACAAAATCAACTGGCTGGTGAAGTCCGGCACATCCGCCTCTGATTTCACCATGACCGACCGGGCCGTCAAGCTGGTGGCGGATACTATCGACCTCTCCGGCTATGTGACCATCTCGGCTCTCGGCACGGCGGGCAAGACTACCATCAATGGCGCGAATATCACCACCGGCACCATCCATGCCGACCGCATCGACACCTCCACGCTGAAGGTCAAGACCATCTACTCTCAGTCCGGCAAGGTCAGCTTGAAGGA
>CAMGMW010000108.1 GCA_946059285.1 uncultured Clostridia bacterium | reverse complement strand
GAGTGCATTGTTCTATCAGCAGAAGTGTCAGGCAACGGACCTGCCGGGCAAAGACCGGTTATTTTGATGATGCAATGAACCGACATACACAGAACATGCGGCTCTTCTCCTTTGTAGAAAGGCGGCATTTATTTTTTTATGGGACGGATCTGAACAAAATGAAAGCTAATCGTTCAAACTGCACGGAAGTAACACTCGGAACCATAAAAAACCTTAGAGCAAAAGGGCAGGATTGCCCGACGATGATTACCGTCGAGTATCAGGTGAACGGAACAAGTTATGAAATAACAGAGCCTCTCAAGCTGAAAAGTGAGAAAATCAAGCTTGGTTTTCTGCCTATTGGGCAGAAGCGTGTTCCTGTAATGGGAAATACGGCTGTAGGAAACACCGCCATGGTCAACTATAATCCGAACAATCCTTCGGAGGCATTCATCACCAACAACATAGGAAAAGCTACCATTTAGTCGTTCAGCTTAATGCCAGATTTTTAGAAAGCCGCTTGATCACTTCAAGTTTCGGGAATGCAATTAGAATCTCGATTATATTTCCCAAGCTCCGGTATTTGCAAGGCTTTTGTGCAAAAAAGACCTTGAGGAATTCCTCAAGGTCTTTTTTGTTATTTTGTTTTTCCTAAAATCTGATTGTCGGCTTTGCCCTAAATCAGTGATCGCTTATTCTCTGTCGTCCTTGATCGCAGCCTGTGCGGCTGCCAGACGCGCAATGGGAACACGGTACGGGCTGCAGGAAACATAGGTCAAGCCAATTTTATGGCAGAATTCTACCGTGGAGGGATCGCCGCCCTGCTCGCCGCAAATGCCGAGCTTCAAATCTGGGCGGGTAGCACGACCAAGCTCTGCCGCCATCTTGACCAGTCTGCCGACGCCAGCCTGATCCAGCTTGGAGAACGGATCGGACTCGTAGATCTTCCGGTCATAGTAGGAAGCAAGGAACTTGCCCGCATCATCACGGCTGAAGCCGAACGTCATCTGGGTCAGGTCGTTGGTGCCAAATGAGAAGAAAGCGGCTTCCTTTGCGATCTCGTCCGCAGTCAGCGCGGCACGCGGGATCTCGATCATAGTGCCGACCTTATACTCCATATCAGAACCGGCCTCGTGGATGAGCTTCTTGGCGACCTGATCAATCACGGACTTGACATATGCCAATTCCTTGACCTCGCCGACCAGCGGGACCATAATTTCCGGAACGATTTTCCATGCCGGACGGCGGCTGCGTACTGCCAAAGCAGCCTTGATGATCGCGGCAGTCTGCATCTTCGCGATCTCCGGATAGGTGACGTCCAGACGGCAGCCGCGGTGACCCATCATGGGGTTGAACTCGTGCAGACCGGCAATGACCTGATTCAAACGCTCCACGCTGATATTCATCTCAGCCGCAAGCTCTTCGATGTCTTTCGGATCGGTGGGAACAAATTCATGCAGAGGCGGATCCAAGAGGCGGATGGTAACGGGACGGCCCTTCATTGCCTCATAAATGGCTTCAAAGTCACCCTGCTGCATGGGCTCCAGCTTCGCAAGGGCACGCTCGCGCTGTTCAGCAGTTTCGGAAACGATCATTTCACGGATGGCGCGAATGCGATCTGCCTCAAAGAACATATGCTCAGTACGGCACAGACCGACGCCCTCGGCGCCAAAGTTGACTGCCTGCATCGCATCATGCGGAGTATCGGCATTCGTACGCACCTGCAGGACACGGAACTTGTCCGCCCAACTCATAATGCGTCCGAATTCACCGGAAATCGAAGCGGCCGCAGTCTTGATTTTCTCGCCGTAAATGTTGCCGGTGGAGCCGTCGATGGAGATCCAATCGCCCTCCTTATAAACCTTGCCGCCCAGCTCAAATTTCTTGTTGGCTTCGTCCATTTTGATCTCGCCGCATCCGGAGACACAGCAGGTGCCCATGCCGCGGGCAACCACAGCGGCGTGAGAGGTCATGCCGCCGCGGACGGTCAGCACGCCCTGTGCATAGTGCATACCCTCAATATCCTCAGCAGAGGTTTCCAGCAGAACCAGGACACCCTTATCGCCGTCCTTCGCCCAGTCGGTCGCCGTTTCTGCGGTGAAAACGACTCTGCCGCAGGCCGCGCCGGGGGATACTGCCAAGCCGGTGCCGATGATTTTTGCCTTCTTCAGCGCAGCCGGATCAAAGGTGGGGTGCAGCAGCGAATCAAGGGATTTCGGATCAATCATCGCAACTGCTTCTTTCTCGGTGATCATCCCTTCGTCCACCAGATCGCAGGCGATCTTCATAGCGGCAGCAGCGGTACGCTTGCCGTTCCGGGTCTGAAGCATATAGAGCTTTTTATTCTCAATGGTGAACTCCATGTCCTGCATATCACGGTAGTGCCGCTCAAGCTTGGCGCAGATATCCACAAACTGCTCATAGGCCTCAGGCATAACCTCTGCCAGTTGATCAATGGTCTGCGGCGTACGGACACCCGCAACGACATCCTCACCCTGTGCGTTCATCAGGAACTCACCGAACAGTTTCTTTTCACCGGTGGCAGGATTTCTGGTAAATGCAACGCCGGTACCGGAGGTATCACCCGTGTTGCCGAACACCATAGACTGCACGTTGACGGCAGTACCCCAGTCGGAGGGGATGTCGTTCATACGGCGATAGTAGATAGCGCGGGGGTTGTCCCAAGAACGGAAGACCGCTTTGATGGCGCCCATGAGTTGGACCTTCGGATCCTGCGGGAAATCCTCGCCGATCTTTGCCTTATACTCCGCCTTGAATTTTTCGGCAAGCTCCTTCAGATCATCCGCGGTCAGCTCGGTATCCAGCTTCACGCCGCGGGCTTCTTTCATCTCATCGATCAGCTCTTCAAAGTACTTTTTGCCGACTTCCATAACAACGTCGGAATACATCTGAATAAAGCGGCGATAGGAGTCATATGCAAAACGAGGGTTGTTGGTCTTTTTGGCAAAGGCAACGACTACCTCGTCGTTCAAACCGAGGTTGAGGATGGTGTCCATCATGCCGGGCATGGAAGCGCGGGCACCGGAACGGACAGAGACGAGCAGCGGGTTATACAAGTCGCCGAATTTCTTACCGGTCATTTCCTCCAGAGTTTCGACATAGCGCATGATTTCGTTCCGGATATCCTCGTTGATCTGATGATCGTCCTTGTAGTACTGTGTGCAGGCCTCAGTGGTGATGGTGAAGCCCTGCGGGACAGGCATACCGAGGTTGGTCATTTCAGCGAGGTTGGCACCCTTGCCGCCCAGCAATTCGCGCATGGAGCCGTTGCCCTCAGAGAAAAGGTATACATACTTGTGCATTGTTTTGGTTTACCCCTTTCTTGTTTTGGAAGCGGTATTTCACTGCCGCTTCAAACGTTTTTTCTTATCGATTTTTACTGCGTAGTCAAATATAGCACACGTTTTCCGATTTTGCAATTATTTTCAATGGAAAAATGTAAAAATCACGGAAAAAATATTTATACAGAAACTTTTGCAGAAAAAGGAAAACCCACCATCAAATAAAAAATGAAACTTCGAATGGGTCCGGCTGCAAAAAAGAAAATCGGCACGTTTTATACCGTGCCGATGATCGTATTAAAAGATCTGCCGGTCATGCCGTAGTGCGGCAGTACCGCTGTCGAAATCCGATCGCGTTGCGGCATGCCGTAATTTGCAGCGCTTTGGATTGGCAGCCGTCAAGCGCATCGGGAATTCTTTAGCGGCAAAGCCGCTCTCCGCAGCATCAGTATCTGTATGAGGCGCTACCACTGATTAGCTGTCTCCGGGCAAATGCCGTCTATCCGGCGCGCTTAGGCAGGCGGATGGTCAGGACAATTTCGGACTCCGTCTCCTCCTGCGTTGCCTGCGCGTCGATGCCCGCGCCGCGGATCAGCTCCAAATTGTGATTGACGCTGTTGAGAAACAGTCTCACATCCCTTACAATCAACTTCCTCAGACCGCGTTTGGGCTCCTGCTGCCGTCTTTTTTCCAGATACGCCTCAATATACGCCTCGGTTTTTGCCACATTCAACTGCTGCCGGACAATGACCTCCAGCACTTCCAACCGTTCCTCTTCGGTGGGGACCTTTAACAGCGCCCGCGCATGGCGTTCGGAAAGCTCGTTCTCCCGCAGCTTTGCCAGCACGGCAGGACTGTGCCGGAGCAGCCGCAGTTTATTTGCCACGGCGCTTTGGCTCTTCCCTACCCGTGCGGCCGCCTGCTCCTGATTCAGTCCGTACAGCCGCATCAGGCGTGCCAGACCTTCCGCCTCCTCAATGTAGTCCAGATCGCGCCGCTGCAAATTTTCAACCAGGGCTACCATGCCCGACTGCTCTTCGTCCACAGTCAGCAAAATGCAGGGAACCTCATCCAATCCTGCAATTTTGGCGGCGCGAAGCCGCCGCTCCCCTGCTACCAGTTCATAGCCGCCGCAGCGGCGGCGGACGGTGAGCGGCTGTAAAATTCCATAGGTCATAATACTCGCGGCAAGCTCCTTCAGTCCCTCGGGGTCAAAAATTTTCCGTGGCTGCGACGGATTCGGACAGATCTGTCCCACCGGCAGATACAAAATCCGTCCGCTTTCCAGCAGCCCTCTGCCCCTTTGCATCTTATGTTCCTCCTTTGTCCGTGCGGCGCGCCAGCACGCCGCGCCATGGTGCTTCTACGTTCTTATTCTAGCAATATCCGGCGCGAAATTCAGCGAAATCAAGGGTAGGAAATACAATAAATTGGGACCCGCTTTCTGACAAAACACAACATCTTGGGAAATACACGGGAAATAGCCTTTTTACGCACAGGCAGGGCGAAGTTGTCGAAATTCGTGTTGTTATTCGGTGAGAATTCAGGTATAATAACAAATAGAAGTAGTATAGAGCAGTATCATAAAGGAGAAGCGCCATGAAATTATTGACTGTCGGTGATGTGGTTGCTCCTGCGGGATTGCGTTATCTGTGCGCCAAGCTCCGCGGATTGAAACGGGCATGCGGAATTGATTTTTGCATCGTCAATGGAGAAAACGCTGCCATCCTCGGCTTGTTGCCGCGGCAGGCAG
>CAMGMW010000107.1 GCA_946059285.1 uncultured Clostridia bacterium | reverse complement strand
TGGCAACGCCAAACGCATACTGTTTTGGCATAATTTTCCGCCTTAACGATCGACCGGAACCCATTTTTTATGGTAAGACTTACGATGCAGGTCGGTCCGTCTGCACAAATGCCACAGACGCTTCCGTCTCATCCCACAGATAGAACCACTGGGTACCGTCCGCAAATTCATAGCCGCCAAGCAGCCGTCCATCCCAGCCGGTACATTCCGCCAGCTCCTCGGCGCTCATGGCAAAGGGAGAGTTTTCCTCCACCGGCACGCCGTGGCTCACATATTCCCAGGGCGACTGCGCGTCCTGCCGCCGCAGGGTGACGTCAATACAGGCATGCTCCGCGTCCGACTGGAAGGTCTTCTCATGGTCGTAGGAAGCAGAGTAAGTGACGACAAAGCTGATCTGCCGGGCCAGATAGTTCGCCTCCGTCCAGCCGTCCGTCTCCGGCGCGGCCGGCGCGGCCATGCGCTGACGAATATGGACGTCCGTCATGATGGGGTCATAGGCCACCCGTTCCACCTCATAGCGCAGCACACCCCTTTCCCCTGCGAGCCCGTCCATGATTCCCTCCACAACCTGTTGGGCCGCGTCCAGCTCCTGCTGGGTAAAGGGGTAGACGGAAATGGCGTCCGGCGTCCGGCGAATGGTCTCGTCCGGCGCCTGGGTGGGGTCATCCCCGGCGGGCGTGTCCACAGGCTGCGCCGGTCCGCAGGACGAAAGACCCAGCAGCAGAGTGCAAATTAAAAGCAACGTAAGGAGAAGAACAGAGTTTTTCATAGCTGTTGATCACCTCTTAATAATTAATAATTTGAAACCCAGTAATACCCGCCTGTAATTTGCGCTGTAGCAAAACAACTTGCCGAGTAACTGCAGTACTGTGCAAGTGGCATAAATGCAGATGTAGTGGGGGCTGAATTAGCCGCAATACAGATATTACTTACCCCACGAGAGCCTTTTGTCCCAGTTACTTGGGTCACAAACATTGCGTGGTCGAAGTCTCCGTTATTCACACTACGCGAACCTGACGTGTCCCATGCAATCACATCTCCTGCACATGCATTAGACAGACCTTGCCAATAGTATCCTTGCGGACCAACCTGAGTGTGGTCACTCACCAAAATAAGTTTCAAAAAACCATTTACATTTCCCAAGCCCAGTTAAGCGTATAGTTGCTATAATAGGTCGAGCATTGGTTTGTGCACCATACATTTGCTGCATTACTTCCAGACCAGGACGTGGAAACCGCAGGAAACTCCGTTGTTGACGTGCCGGATCCGTTGCAACCAGATCGAAGCCCTGCCCATACACACTGTGACGCAAAATTCTGGCAGTTTTGGCCACTTGCTCCAAACAAAGAATTTGTCTGGTTATAATAGTTACTTGCATAATTGATTGCCGATGTAGGACTATAGCTTGTAGTCTTATAGGAGTAAGCCGGTCCTTTAATCTCTGCTTTACTGCTTTTTGATTTTACGGTACTATCAGTTACTGCTACAAGCTCTTCCTCTGCCGCTCCAACATCATGATCTCGTACGACCGAAACAGCAGCGGCATGAGCATTAAACGCTCCGTATGTAAAATCATCCTCTTGCTCATTTGGCATGCTTGTTTTCGCAGAAACAATTCGCCAGCAATCATTTTGCTTTTCAAGCGTAAGGAAGTACATACAGTTCATATAGAAAGTACCATTGAACTCACCGGTCATCTCATAGGTATAATGTACTGCAATTTCTGCATTGCACAAATCACCGGTTACTGTTGCGTTGAAATCATTGAATGAAATTGCATCAGAAACAATGTTATAATTACAATAATTCGCAATTTCTCGTTGATATTGGTTTTGACTCATAATGTATGCAATTGTATCATTCATTTCTTCAAGGTTATCAGTCTGAGTTGTAAAAGCGGTGCAGTCATAGTTGCTGTCGCGACGGCTAGCATATATTGAGGAAATAAATAACTCGCAAGTACTCTGAATCGCAATATTTGCATTATTGGTCGCGTTTAATCTCTGAAAATCAGCCATGTGTTATTTTGAGTTAGATCCGTAGTCTCTATTACATCAGTAATCTGGATTGCAGACCGAATTGTTTCGCTGCATTCTGAAGGAGTTGAATCCGAATTAGCCTCACCGGCAAATGAAATCTGTGCCAAAGAAAAAGCCATTGCAACAGCACAAAGCAATGCACATATTTTCCGGGCTATTCGTAACATATTAATCCTCCTTTTCTTTTTTACATTTTCTAATAGAGCCGTCTATACTGTCTAAGCGCCGAAAAGTGTAACTCATTCTCACCCCCTAAGTTTTAAATGCTGCACTATTTAAGGACATCGGTGTCATAAGGCCACTGATTTATCTCATCCGCAAGTTACTTATTAAGAGCATTGTAAATAGAATCTTTCATTACGGTTGTGGGAACCATAAAGCTAACACGGCCCCCTTTTGACATTCAGGCGGTCTGCATAAATCAGGGAAGCGGCTTTGCCGCATCCCTGCAAAGCCGCTTCCCTGCCATGATGCCTTAAAACTTTACGGCTCGCCACGGCATTCGCGGATCAGGACAGCCGCGTCGTAACGGCATTTCGTTCCGCATCCGATTCCTCAATAATCGTCAACGCATACTCGTTTGCGATATCGAAGATCAGCTTCTGGTAATCATACTTTTCATAAATTTTTGCATTCTCCGGTGCATCAGTCAGATAAACGGAAAGCGTTTTTTTCATTCTGATATGAAGGATGCCGTAGATCACCGCTAAAACCAACAGGATCACGCCGACCTTTGTCCACGTCAGCCACCAGTTTTTTCCCATTTATCTCACCTCTGCTTTTTGGACGAAGATACTTTGGAAAAGTTCCGTTTTTAAAATTATTTTGCCGCTTTGTCTTGCTCGATGAGCAGCTTCAGCGCTTCCACGCCTACGCGGACGGCGGCGCTGGTGTCTTCGCTCATCTTCTGATCCAGTCCGGCAGCCTCACGCTCCTGATTCCAAATGACATGGAAACAGGAACCGCAGCGGCAGCCCAGCGCATCCGCGACAACAAACAGTGCGGCGGATTCCATTTCGCTGGCAAGTACGCCGAGGCGCTTCCATGCTTCCCATTTTTGCAGCAGCTCATAAGAAACCGGCATTTTTGCAGGGCTGTGCTGTCCGTAGAAAGCGTCCTTACACTGCACCACACCGGTGTGGGTCCGTTTACCCATCGCCAACGCCGCCTGACGCAGCGCGATGGTGATGTCCAGATTGGCTACGGCAGGATACTCGATCGGTGCGTATTCCATCGAGGTATGCTCAAAACGAATCGCACCGGTTGCCACCACAATGTCTCCCGACTGTACATCCAGATTAATACCGCCGCAGGTACCGACACGAATAAAGGTATCCGCGCCGATGTTGTGCAGCTCCTCCATGGCAATGGATGCGGACGGACCACCGATGCCGGTGGAACAGACGCTGACCTTCTCTCCCAGCAGTGTGCCGGTATAGATATTATACTCTCGATTCTGCGCAACATGCACAGGGTTATCAAACAGCTTTGCAATCGACTCACACCTGCCGGGGTCGCCCGGAAGAATGCAGTACCGTCCGACATCTCCCTCTACGCAATGGATATGGAATTGTTTTTCAAGCTTTTGCATACTATGTAACTCCTTTTTTAGTTGATACAAAGGTAGTATAGCGCATTTTACGGAAAACAACAATCACTTTTCCGGCGCTGTGTGATTCTTTAGTGAACCTGCACGAAAACAGGAGCGGAAAATTGTGGAAAATATGCCTAGAAAAGTGTCATTTGGCTGGTGTCCGGCAGGTCGCCGAAGGCTCCCGCTTCTTTGAGCTTCTCGATATGCGTTTTGGATACCTTCGAACACGCGGCAGCGAACTCCTCAATGGAAATGAACCGCTTGTCCTTTCTCCCCTCCATGATATCCCACGCCGCCGTTTCGCCCAGACCCGACACCGCCACAAAGGGCGGCAGCAGCTTTCCATCCCGCTCCGTAAATCTGGTCGCATGGGAATGATAGAGATCAATGTTGTCAAATTCAAAACCGCGGAGATAAAACTCGTAGCAGACCTCCAGCGTGGTCAAAAGATCGTCGTCCTTTGCTGTTCGGTCGGGATTGGACGAAATCGCCTTGATGTGTGCCTTTACTGTCTCGATCCCGTGGGTCATCATCACGGCGTCGAATCCGTCTTTCTGACTGCGCCGGTAGAAATAAGACGCGTAAAACGCCATAGGATAATGCACCTTGAACCACGCGATGCGGAACGCCATCATCACATACGCCGCCGCATGCGCTTTGGGGAACAGGTACTGGATCTTTTTGCACGAACCAATGTACCATTCGGGAACGCCGTGTTCGATCATCTCCTGTTCCGCGCCATCCGGCAGACCCCTTCCCTTTCTGACCGACTCCATAATCTTGAACGCGCGCTTTTCCGGCATGCCGCACCGGATCAGATACAGCATGATATCATCGCGGCAGCCGATCGCCTGATCGACTGTTGCCGTACCGCTCAGGATCAAGTCCTTTGCGTTGCCTAACCAGACGTCCGTGCCGTGAGAGAAGCCGGAAAGCCGAATCAGCGTGTCAAATTGCGTTGGCTTGGTGTCCACCAGCATACCTCGGACAAAACTGGTCCCGAACTCCGGAATTGCTACGGCACCGGTGGGACCGAGAATCGGATCGTTCTCATATCCAAGCACCTTGCTGGAGACAAAAATCGACATGGTATCCTTGTCATCCAGCGGGATCTTCTGCGCGTTGACTCCTGTCATATCCTCCATCATACGGATCATCGTCGGATCGTCATGCCCCAGCATATCCAGCTTCAGCAGGTTTTCCTCCATGGAGTGATACTCAAAATGAGTTGTAATGATATCCGTGTGGATGTCATCCGCGGGATGCTGCACCGGGCAAAAATCCCAAATTTCGTTCTCTTGCGGAATAACGACCAGTCCACCGGGGTGCTGCCCCGTAGTGCGCCGCACATCCACACAGCCCGCGGCCAGCCGGTTTTCTTCCGCACGGCTGACAGTCATATTGCGCTCCGCCAGATATTTCTTGACATAACCGTAGGCGGTTTTCGCCGCCACCGTGCCGATGGTACCGGCGCGGAAC
>CAMGMW010000106.1 GCA_946059285.1 uncultured Clostridia bacterium | reverse complement strand
AAAACGGCAGGGATTCTTGCTTCCATATATATTTTGCATATGGATGAAACTGTTTTGCCTCCCCGTTCTTAAAAATACCGGGTGACCCGGCAGGGTAGTGCTAATCTGAAAGGAACAGTACATCATGAAGAAACGGATTCTTTCTGCGATTCTTGTGCTGGCAGTGATTCTGTCGGCGTTTTCCGCATTGGCGGTTACGACCTGTGCCGTAACGCCCCAAGGAGAAACAAACCCGACGGAGGATGGCTCGATTCTGATTGTGGAACAATACATAGACGAAACGACCTTCCGCAACGTTGGGGATGACAGTATCTGCAATGATAATAATGCTCCTGAGGTCTCAACTCGCACGATCACCAAGAGCAAAACCCTGACTGTGATCGAGGACTGTGAAACAACCTCCGCTGTTAATGCTTATGTTGAAAAGCTTATAACGGTATCTGTGGAGGCATAGGCTGATGGAGAAAATGTGGATGCAGACAGTTACATGGCAGCAGACTCCGCCAGGTGATATCCGGAAGCGTCTGGAGGAGTGGAAAGATGCTGATTACAGGGAATTCCTTGGCAAATTATGCTCAACCCGGTACCCAATGCTGGGGGTGCGTCTGCCCCTGCTGCGGAAGCTGGCGCGGGAGATCACGGCAGGGGACTGGCGCCGTTTCCTGGCAGAGGTTTGCAACGAAACCTATGAGGAAACAATGCTGGAGGGTATGGTTCTGGCGGGAGCGAAATGTCCGCTGGAGGAAAAATTGACTTACACGGCAAAATACATTTCAAAGCCGGATTGCTGGGCTCTGACGGATTCCGTTGTGCCGACCTATCGCTTCCGCACGGCAGAGCTTCCGCAGGTGCAGGCGTTCTTTATCCCTTATTTGGGCAGCGAGAGAGAGTTTGAGGTACGGTTCGCACTGATTGTGCTGCTGGACTATTTCCTGCGGGAACCGTATGCGGAATGGACGGCGGAGACGGTACAAAAAGTTTACAGTAATAAATATTATGTAAACATGGCGAGAGCGTGGATTCTGGCCGAGCTGGCGGTCAATCGTAAGGATTTGACCTTTGCACTTTTGGAGTCTCAGACGCTTGACGTTTTCACCCACAACAAGACGATTTCCAAGATGTGCGATTCCCGACGAATCGCGGAGGAAGAAAAGGCTCGGGCGAGACTGCTTCGCAGAAAGGAAGATGGCATATGAGAGTGTTGGCAATTGACTACGGAGATGCGCGCACCGGGATCGCTGTATCCGATGCGGCTGGGCTGATCGTGGGCAGGACAACGGTGATCCACAGCTACAATGCAAAAAGGACGGCAGAGGAAATTGCAGCACTGGTGCGTGAAACGGGCGCGGAACGTCTGGTGATGGGTTTTCCGCGGAATATGGACGGCAGCGAAGGTCCGCGTGCGGCGCTGTATCGTGAATTTGCCGCGCTGGTGGAGCAGACCTGTGGTATGCAGGTCACGCTGTGGGACGAACGACGTACCACCATTGAGGCGCATCAGATTCTCAGCGATTGCAACTATCACGGGAAAAAGCGGAAGAACACGGTAGATGCAGTGGCGGCATCCCTGATTCTTGAGGGCTACTTGTCCTTCCTCTCCCGCGGCTGACGGCGAAACAGCTCTGACAGCCCGACCAGAAGCAAAAAACCGCCAAACAGCTTCCGCAGCAAACCGGTGTCGATCATGCCGGCAATCCATGCCGAGAGAGCTGCCGTGATGCAGCCTGCCAATACAGCAGGCAGAATCACCCTCCAGCAGATCAGCTTGTTTTTGATGTGAAAAACCAGGGCACAGATGGCGGTGGGAATAAAGTAGAGCAGATTGATACCCTGTGCAGTTTTCTGTTCTATGCGCATGATGGCGGTCATCCAGACCATCAGGAGCGTTCCGCCGCCGATTCCAAGCCCGGAAAATATGCCGCATACCAGCCCTGCTGCGGCCGCAATCAGATACTTCATCGCAGTAACAGGCGCAGACCGCCCCAGAGGATCACCAGACCGAGTGCGCGGTGAAGCCATTTTGTGGGCAGACGCTTTAAGAGCAGTCCCGCGATTACGCCGCCCGCAGCACCGCCGACCAGATACGGCAGGGACTCTACAAATAACAATCCGCCGCCCCGCAGAGAATAGACTATGATGGAGATGACAGAAAGCGGCAGGATGACGCACACGCAGTTGGCAAACACCTCATGCGGTTTCAGATCGGTGCAGCGGGAGAGCAGAGGCAACAATACCATACCGCCGCCTGCACCGAACAGACCGTTGACCAGTCCTGCGCAGGCTCCGGAGAGTAGGGCGCCCAGCCTGGGTTTGTCCTTAAAACTTAATTTCATATCTTCCTCCCGGTAAGTAGTGCGGGGATTTGCAAAAGTAAACACGTCCGTGACGGTAGCGTTTCCGTCACGGACGTGTTTTATACGAATCTCAAACAGAATCATTGATTTCATTTGGGCTTGCGGCTGCTTATCGCTTCGATATCTTGGCAGCGAAAGCATGTTTCATGTATTCTCCGCATGTGCTGACGTGCTATTGAATCGTATCGGCAATCAATTCCTGTACGACATAGCCGGCCAGCATCAGTCCGGCACAGGAGGGGACCCAAGAAACAGAGCCGGGGATCGTTCTGCGACCGGGAGGCGGGGACTCCAATGCCTGAGGAGTTTTGGGCAGTTCCCTGCTGAACAGGACGGTGTGATGCTCAATGCCGCGTGCCCGCAGCTCCCGGCGCATGATCCGCGCCAAATGACAGCCGCTGGTTTTGGAGATGTCGGTGATTTGAAACTGCGTCGGATCCAGCTTGTTTCCGGTGCCCATAGCGCTGATGATGGGGATCTGCCGAGCCAGAGCGGTTTGAATCAGACTCAGCTTGCAGGAGACCAGATCAATGGCATCGATAATATAGTCGTAAGAAATGGAAAAGAATTCTTCTTTCGTTTCTTCGCTGTACAGACTGGGCAGGGAGGTGACGGCACAATCCGGATTGATATCCCGGATGCGCTCCGCCATCACGTCGGATTTATATCTGCCTACCGTGGAGTGCAGCGCACAAAGCTGCCGATTGAGATTGGAGATACCGACGGTATCATTATCAACCAGTGTCAGCGCGCCAAGTCCGGCGCGGGCCAGACCCTCGGCTGCGTAGCTGCCTACACCGCCGATGCCGAAAATAATCACATGCGCGCTTTTCAGGCGCTGCAAAGCCTCGGCACCCAGCAGCATTTCTTCTCGAATCCATGGACTGTTCATAGCATTCTTCCTAAAAGGGCGCTGTATTTTCACAATACAGCGCCCAAGTTTTATTTAACCCAGCAGGGAGGAGTTGGAACCGCTCAGGTTATAGACTTCACTGAGCACCAGATCGACATTGGCGTGCATGGCGCGTTCCTCGTCGTACTCATAGGTTACGGCGTCAATGGTCGCATCGTGCCATTCGTTGACGAGTGCATTTGTCACAAGCAGGTCCTTGTAGCTTTCGTCATTTCCGGTAAACATCACAATGTAGGTACCGCCTTCATTTGTGAATTCCTTATACTCACCCGCGGCGGGCTTGTCCTCAAAGAACCACTTCGCCATATCCTCATTCGTGACGGTGCGGAGGGTGCCCTTAGAGATGGTAGAGCCGGAATACTCAGTGACCAGCGCCTCGAAATTCTCCTGCGAAGCATCACTTGCCAGCGCCTCGCGGATCGCTTTCAGCTTTTCCTCCGCGGTTGCTTCTTCCGTTGCGTCATCCGTGCTGTCTTCTTCGTCTGAGTCGTTGGGAATGTAGATCTGCAGCGCGTTGACGGAAGCATAATCATTATCGGAGCGGGAGATGAACTTAAGCACATAGTAAGTGTCGTCCACAACAAACTGCTTTACGGTGTCCGCTTCAATGCCGCCAAATATCCACGTTGCGGCTTCTTCACTGACGGTGTTTTCTACTTCGGATTTAAAATAATTGTCGTATTCGGAAACGCCGTCATTTTCGGCACGGAAATCCGCGACCATTTCGTCAGCGGCTGCCTTTGCCTGCTTACGCTCGGCGTCGGTGACTTCAGCGGCATTCCCTTCCTCATCGGTCTCGACAAATTCGGAAGCGGAAACGCGATAAAGCAGGAAGCTGACTGTGTCAAATTCCGTTGGATCCTGCGCATAACGGGTGGACAGCTCTTCTTCTGTGTAGGTCAGAGAGTTCAAATACTCAGAGTAGGTATACGCCAACTCCAGATACGCCTCATAACCGTCGATATCACAGCCGCTGCCGAACATTGCGGCAACATAGTCATCCTCATCCATGCCGTAAAGGGAGGCATAGGTCTTCAGCGTGGAAAGCTCCTTATCGATATCGGCTCTGGCGTCGTCGGAAAGGGTAAAGCCATTGGCCATTGCCTGATCATAGACTGCATAGTAAGCGCAGGCAGCGTTCATGGCAGAGTCGGCAAAGTAGGCAGCCCAGGTCTGCGCCTCACCGTCTTCCGTTGCACCCGCAGCCGTTTGGTGGTTCAGTCCGACATTGATGTCGATGCCGAGGAAAGACAGGTATGAGCCATAAGTATTGACCATTTCGGTGGTTTCGCCACGGAAGAAATAGTTAAATTCCTTCACGGAGACTTTGTGATCACCCACCGTCAGGACAGTGGCATTGCGCCAGTAACTGCGGTAAATCAGAATGCCGCCGAATACAACGGCAAGCACCAAAACGATGCTGATGGCAAGAATGATGCCTTCAGAGAGCTTTTTCTTTTCTTTTTTGGAAGCGGGGATCTGATCCTGCTCCAGACGCTTCTTTCTTTCGCGGGAAGCACTCATTGTTTATTACCTCTCATTCGTGGGAAAATCGTCGAGCATTTACAGCCCGACAGTATAGCAACAGTCATTATAACGTGAAATCGGTCCGCTTGCAAGTAAAATCTACGAAAATGGGAAAAAAGTTTCCGAACATTTACAGAAAATTCATGCATTGGGCGGCAGAATTCTACATAATTTTCACATATGGGCGCAAAAACCCCCGCTTTGGCCGTGTAGCTCCGTTTATAACCTGCACGAAAAGGCAGGTGGGTTGTCTCTCCGCATTTTAGCTGCTTCCAACGTCCATCCTCGGTCAAAGCCGGGACGGGAGGCCTGCAATCC
>CAMGMW010000105.1 GCA_946059285.1 uncultured Clostridia bacterium | reverse complement strand
CCTTAACCCCCAGCACCCACCCTAATCTGGGCGAAAAAAGCAAGCACCAGGGACTTCATCGATATGCCCTTTAAAGGATTTTTAGGCCCTTCTTCGATACCGGCGCGCTTTGACTAGGATACAGCGCCACCACTGATATCATATCATATTCGCTCAGAATATACAAGTATAAATCATCAAGAAATCAATGTTTTTTCTCTTTCCCTCAATATTTATTTACAAAAAGGTACTGATTTTGATAAAATCAGTACCTTTTTATCGTAAATATCGCAAAACCTGATATTCATTGAATATTCATTTCACGCTTGCACCATGAGACGATTTATTCACCTTCAGGGCGCGCAGCGCATTGAGAATTGCAATCGCGGCGACTCCCACATCAGCAAATACCGCAAGCCACATGGGTGCCAGACCGAGCGCGCCCAGCAACAGGCACACCGCTTTGACGCCCAGCGCAAAGGCAATGTTCTCCTTTGCAATGCGGCAGGTTTTTTTTGCGATGCGAATCACGGCCGGAAGCTTGGACAAGTCATCCTTCAATATCACAATATCCGCAGCCTCCACTGCGGCATCGCTACCAACACCGCCCATCGCGATTCCGATGTCCGCCGCAGCAAGCACCGGCGCATCATTGACGCCGTCTCCGACAAAGGCAACGGTCTGCTTCTGTGAAAGCAGGTCCTCCATCCGCTCCACCTTGTCCTGTGGAAGTAACTGTGCATGATATTCCGAAATACCGCACTGACCTGCAAAATAATTTGCTGAAGCAGCATTATCTCCCGTCAGCATCACGGTTTTTTTCACGCCGCAGGTACGAAGCTCTGCCAGTGTCGATGCAGCGTTTTCACGCAGCATGTCTCCTACGGTGAGCATACCGAGATAGGAATTATCCTTTGCAATATACAGAACCGTTCCGAGGTGATCCCGAATCGGCGGTGTAATCCCAATCTGCTCCATCAGGCGGCGGTTTCCAACGGCTACTCTGTGTCCGTCGACTCTTGCGGTGACCCCCAGTCCGGCACATTCCGAAATTTGACTTACCTCCCCCTCCGGTGCTGGGCATGCTGCGCGGACCGCACGCGCCAGCGGGTGGTTGGAATAAGTCTCACATAAAGCCGCAAGCCGTAAAAGCTCCGCACGTTCTTCCTCCGGTTCAATTTCCTGCACTGAGAAAGACCCGCTGGTCAGCGTACCCGTCTTGTCGAACACGACAATGTCTGTCGCGGCTAGCCGCTCCAACGCGATTCCGCCCTTCACGACAACGCCGAGCTTTGCGGCGGCGCCCATGCCGGAAAAATAGCTCAACGGAACAGAAATAACCAGTGCGCATGGACAGGAAATCACCAAAAACGTCAATGCGCGGGAGAGCCATTCACCAAATGGCTGTCGGAACAGCAGGGGCGGAATCACCGCGAGCAGCAGTGCCGCGCCGATGACGCAGGGAGTATAATACCGCGCAAATCTTGTAATTAAGCGTTCAGAGCTCGCCTTTTTCTCCGAGGCTGTCTCTACCAAGGTCAAAATGCGCGCAACCGTGGAATGCGCATAGGCGCTTTCCGCACGGATGCGGAGCACACCGCTCAGATTCACGCTGCCGGAAATAACCCGGCTGCCGGGGTGTACTTCCGCCGGCATGGACTCGCCTGTGATTTTAGAGGTGTCCAGCATGGCGTCCCCGTCAAGGACCACCCCATCTACCGGAATCCGCTCTCCGGTCCGTACCAAAAGAACATCGCCGCAGGAGACCTCTTCCGGTTCGACTTCGATCTCCGCTCCGTCTTTACAAATAATTGCAAAGTCAGGGCGCAGATCCATCAGGGACGAGATCGACTTTCTGGAACGCTCCACCGCAACTGTTTCAAAAAATTCCCCAAATTGGAAGAATAGCATCACGGCAGCAGCCTCTTTAAAGTCCCGCATTCCCAGCGCACAGCAGGTTGCCAGAGCCATCAGAAATTTCTCATCGAAAATCTGTCCACGCAGAATATTACGGACCGCTTCCCAAAGAATATCGTAGCCTGCAATGAACCATGCCGCTAACAGGCAGCCGATCGAATACCATCCCTCTGTCAGCAGCCCAAAAATCAGCAGCACAAGTCCAAGAAAAATACGAAACAAAAGCCGTTTTTGCTTCTTTGACACAGTCTATTGCACCTCGCAGTCCGGCTCAACCTTATGAATGGCCTTTTTTATCTTTTCCAACGCAGCAGTGATATCAACTCCATCCTTGTAAATAATGCTCATACGCTGTGTCAGAAAGCTCACAGAAGCATCCTCGACTTCCGGGAGTTTTTGAATCGCATGCTCCATTTTAGCGGCGCAATTCGCGCAGTCCAGATTCTTCAGCCGATACGTTTTTTTCATCATACTCACTCCTCAATATGTTCCTTTGCCATTCCGATAATTGTTTTTACATGATTATCGGCCAAAGCATAATACGCCATTCTCCCGTCACGGCGGCAGCGGACCAGCTTTGCCTGCTTCAGAAGACGAAGCTGATGGGATACTGCGGAGATACTCATTCCGAGTTCCTCACAAATATCCGAAACACGCAGTTCTTCTCCAAACATGGCGTACAAAATACGGATCCGCGTCGAGTCGCCGAATACCTTGAACAGCTCCGCCATTTCAAACAAGGCCTCCTCGTCGAGCTCGCAGTACGGTTCCCGCTGCTCCTGCATATGCGTCCTTCCTTTCTGTGATTAATACTTGAATAGTTGAACATTTGCTCAACTTTGATATTATTGTAACACCATAATTCGTGTATGTCAACTCTTTTATGATATTTTTTTGCATAAACCTTACCGCGGTTGACTTTCCAATGCGTATCGTGCTATAATGACAACGATTCAATTCTTTCATCATTCAGAAAAGAGGAACTGCCATGTCAAAGCCCAATATCATGCTGGTTGCGTTCTACAATAAAAAAGCGTTGGGCGTGCGTTATCTGGAAACTGCACTGCACAACGACGGGTACAACGTGCATACCGTGTTTTACAAGGACTTCAACAGTATTCACCCCTCAAAAACGACCAAGAAGGAACTGGAGCTGTTAAGGGACGAGATCAGCGCCAAGCAGCCGTTACTGATCGGTCTTTCCGTTATGAGCTCAATGTATCTGGATACGATTCATGAAGTCATCGAGATGATCCAGGAAAACTTTACCCTGCCGGTCGTATGCGGCGGTGCCTATGCCTCCATGTTCCCCGAGCATTTCCTGGATCGCGGGATTCCCTATGTGATCCGATGCGATGGTGAGCATGCGCTGTGCCGCCTTGCAGATGCGCTGCTGGAGCATACAGACTATCGCGACATCCCCTCCCTTTGCTACCGCGACGGAGAGAAAAATGTGTGCAATGAGATCGGTGACGTCCTCAATGACATTGACGGCTACGGCATTCCGACGGTGAACAGCCTGAACGCATGCTTTATTGAAAATGATACGGTTGTCCGCGGAGATCCTCAACTGGATACCATGAGCTACGAGGTCATTGCCTCGCGCGGCTGTCCTTTCACCTGCTCCTACTGCGCCTGTCCGAATCTTCGGAAAATTCTGCCGCGTGGCGTCAAAGGAGTGCGCACCCGCTCTGTTAAGAGCGTGATTGATGAATTGGTCGAAGCAAAAAAGCACTGCAAACGGATCATGTTTGTGCATTTCTATGATGAAATATTTCCGAATCTGCCGGGATGGGTCGATGAGTTCATTGTAGAATACAAAAAGCACGTCAATCTTCCCTTCACCATCTGGTCCCATCCGAAGATGATCGATCCGGAGGTAATGAAAAAGCTGGTCAGTGTCGGTCTGGTCGAGGTCATCATGGGCATTCAATCCGGTTCCGAACATATCCGCAGAGATATTTTCCATCGGTACGAGTCGCAGGAGGATATCATCCGCTCCACGCATATTATCCGAGATTCCGGCGTCTTCTGGACAAGCTATGACTTTATGCTCCGCCATCCATTTGAGTCCCTGGAGGACCTGAAAAAGACATATGATCTGGTCAAGCAGCTCCGCGCCCCCTTTGAACTGCAACTTCATGGGCTGAATTTCCTGCCCGGGACGGACATCATCCCAATGGCGATCGAGGCCGGCTATTATACCGAAAAAGAAATGAACGATATCATGTATGCCCCGATGGAGGATCAGTTCGGTGTATTCTGGCACCGGGATACCTCCAGAGACAGTGAGCTTTGGTATCGCATGATCTACTGCCTGCAGTACAAAAAGCTGAGGAAAAAGGTGGAGCAGTTTGAGGATGATCCCGTTGCGCACAGCGCGCAGATCGACAAGCTCTATCAGAAGGGACTGAAGCTGGCGAAACCGCGCTATGTCTATCGGAAATCAACCATCGTCCTGCGTCGGTATCGGATGAAGCTCAAAGGTCTCTTCCGCAAAAAATAATTTCATCGGCTCTGATTACCCTTCGGAAATCAGAGCCGATGATTTCTATGCATTGATATGAAAGCGCTTTGCGCTCAGAATATGCTATTTGCACTTTTATCAATGTCCGGTGAAAACGCAAAATCCCGACATTCCAATCGGAATATCGGGATTGCGTTCGGATTAGACTTTTTCCTTGACCTTTGCAGCCTTGCCGAGGCGGTCGCGCAGGTAATACAGCTTCGCACGGCGAACCTTGCCGCAGCGAACGGTTTCAACCTTCACGATGCTGGGAGAATGCACAGGGAAAACCTTCTCACAGCCTACGCCGTAGCTCAGACGGCGAACAGTGATGGACTCCTCAATGCCGCCATGCTTGCGGGCAATGATGGTTCCCTCGAAAACCTGCACTCTCTCGCGAGCGCCTTCTTTGATTTTGACATGAACACGAACGGTGTCGCCTACGTTCATCTGCGGCAGTTCTTCCTTCATGTACTGGCTGGTCAGAGCCTTCATCAGATCCATGTTTTCTGTCCTCCTTGTTTATTAGGCGTTCGTTCCGGCGTTGACTGCGCCGCAGAGGACCACCCATTTGCAGACTTGGCTATAATAGCATAATCTTTAACCAAAATCAAGCATTATTTTTATTTTTTCCTACGTTTTTGATCGGAGTCTCGCCTCATAAAACTTATTTCTAAATTTCCCCCTGTTTTTTTCGCAGATGGTGTATTTTTCCGCCTCCATGTGCTATAATCAGTGTAACAACGAGGCCA
>CAMGMW010000104.1 GCA_946059285.1 uncultured Clostridia bacterium | reverse complement strand
CCTACCGGGATCCCCTGGGTTTTCGCAAACGCGACAAAATCCGCCACAATCAGGAAATAATCCACATAGCCCATCTTCCGAATCATGGCCATTTCGTATTCCAGTCGATCCAGATAGCCTGCCGGCGGATTCGGATACCGCTCGGCAAAACCGTCCATGCACAATTTGCTGAACCAGCCCCAGCCGTCATACCCTTCCGGATATTGGAACGCAGGCAGATGGTACTCTCCAAAGGTGAAATCCATATGACAGCGTTCAGCAATTCTCTGCGTATTTTCCAGCGCCTCCGGCAGATTGGGAAACAGCGCCCGCATCTCCTCTTCGGACTTGATGTAAAACTCCTGTGTTTCAAACCGCATCCGGTTCGTATCTTCCACGGTTTTTCCCGTCTGGATACACATCAGGACATCCTGGATATAGCTGTCCTCCCGTCTCAGATAGTGTGCATCATTCGTAGCGACCAACGGCAGACCGGTCTCCTTTGCAAGCCGCAGAATACCGCGATTGACCTCCTGCTGCTCCGGAATACCATGATCCTGCAGTTCCAAATAAAAATGTTCTTCTCCAAAAATCTCCGCCAGCTCCAGCGCCTGCTGTTTTGCGCCCTCATAGTCATTGGCACGGAGCTTCCTTGGGATTCCCCCCGCAAGACATGCGGACAGCGCAATCAGACCTTCGGCGTGCTGGCGCAGCAGCTCCATATCCACACGGGGTCTGACATAAAAGCCCTCCAGGAATGCCATGGAAACCATATAACTCAAATTTCGATAACCTGTCTCGTTTTCACACAGCAGTACCAAATGCTGCGCCTCGCTGTCTACGCCGTGGACGCGGTCGTGTCTGGAACGCGGTGCAACATAGACCTCACAGCCGATGATCGGCTTGATCCCTGCCGCCTTCGCCGCACGGTAAAAGTCGATCACGCCGTACATTACGCCGTGATCTGTGATAGCAACCGCAGTCTGCCCCAGATCGCGCACGCGTGTGACGAGCTGCCCGATCCTGCAAGCCCCGTCAAGGAGACTGTATTCCGTATGGACATGAAGATGAACAAACGACATTGCCCTGCGCTCCTTTCATGAATTCATTCTGCCGCCAGCGCCAGCAGTTTTCTCATCCTGTGATTCACTGCGGATTTTGTCGCCGGAGGCTCATGCATCTCCGCCAACTCGCTGAGCGTCGCTTCCGGATGCTCCCGGCGAAGCATTGCCGTTTGCCGCAATTTCTCAGGCAGCGTATCCAGTCGTCCCTCGGCTTCCAGTTTTCGCAGTGCGGCAAGCTGCTCCTGTGCCGCATCCACCGCCTTGGTCACATTGGCGGTGTCACAATTCGTTTTTCGGTTGGCGGCATTGCGCCAGTCTTTCTCGATTTTGGCCTGCATGACCGCCATCGCACTGATCGGCGCACCGATACATGTCAGAAAATCCTCAATGGCCTCGCTTTGTTTAAAATACAGCACACTGCTGCCCTTGCGCTCTGTCACTTTCGGTGCAAGCCCCATTTCCTTCATCAGCGCCTCCGTCTCAGCCGCCACCTTGAGGTGCGGAGAGGAAAGCTCCAGATGATAGCGTTTCCCCGGGTCCGTAACCGAACCGCCTGCCAGAAACACACCGCGCAAAAACGCCCTGCGGCAGCAGTCGTTTTCCAGCAGTGCAAAATTGACATGCAAGGAAATACTGGTCTGTGCAGAAAAACCGCACTGCTCGAAAATACCCGCAATATGCTCACGATTTGTGATGACATAGACGAGTTTTCCCGTTGCCTCGGCTGCGGGAAGAGCATCAAAATGCACATCCAGCGCCTTATGGAACAGGCGCGTCAGACGAACACCGAACTCTCGGCTTTCCGTAACGACACGAATGCAGTCCGGCGCAAAGGTATTGGCATACAGCAAAATGCCCAGCGCCTCCGCCAGTGCACAGCAGCCTTTTTCAATTTCCGTCCTGCAAAGCTCTGTTTTGACATTCGAGGAAAACGACATATCCGTCCGCTCCCTTCCGTTTTCTTATAAGTCCCTGTGGATCAAACGGACTGTATATCCGTCGTTTCGCAAAGCCTCCGCCAAAAACTCCGCCATTGCAACGGAGCGGTGGCGACCGCCGGTGCAGCCGACAGCAATACGCAATCGGTCACAGCCGCTTTGGTGCCGCTCGGCACGCTGTTCCGTCAATCTTGCCTGCAGGCGCAGCAGCTCCAATACTCTTTCCGCGTATTGCACGCTGTGTGTATCGTGAAAGATATAATCTCTGACCGGTTGGTCCAGCCCGCACAGTTCACGCAGCTCCGGCACCCAATAGGGATTCTCCAGACACCGCATATCCAATATTGTGTCTGCCTCCGGCCGCCCGTTTTGGTAGCCAAAGGATATCATTTCGATCGTCATAGTTTTGCTCCCAGCAGACGGATTTCCGGTTCCAAACGGACACCGGAGGACTCATAAACCCGCTCCTGCACCGCATGGATCAGCTCCAGTACATCCTTCGCCGTAGCACCGCCGAAGTTGACAATGAAGCCTGCATGCTTTTCGGAGACGGCTGCAGCGCCGACCGCAAAGCCTTTCAGCCCTGCCTGCTCAATGAGCGCCGCCGCATAGCCCCCCTGCGGGCGTTTAAACGCGCTGCCGGCAGACGGAAGCTCCAGCGGCTGCGAGGCACGGCGCTTTTCCGACAGCTCCCGCATTCGTGCAGCGATCTGCTCCCGATCTCCCGATTGCAGTTCCAGCTCTGTCCGCAAAATCACGCCATCCATTTTCTGAAACGCGCTGTTTCGGTAAGAAAACTTCTGGGCTTCCCCTTCCAGCACCTCTGATGTTCCGTCAAAGTGCAGAACCTCCGTTTTGACCGCCACATTACGCAGCTCTCCGCCATAGGCTCCTGCGTTCATATAGATGCCGCCGCCGATGGTGCCCGGAATCCCGTGCGCGAATTCCAGACCGGTCAAGCCCGCATCCTTCGCAAACAATGCAAGCCGTGCCATTGGGACACCCGCCATTGCCTCAATCCGCGTCGGCGTCAACAGCCGCATTTCACGCAGCGCGTCTCTGGTATAGATCACCAGTCCGCGGATCCCCTCATCCGGTGCCAGTACATTAGTGCCGGCGCCCAAGATCAGCGGACAAACTCCAAGCTCACGCGCTGCAAGCAGGACCGCTTTCAGTTGCTCCGCATTCTGCGGGAACGCCATAACCTCCGCCGGACCGCCGATGCGGAACGAGGTCCTCGCGGAAAGTGGCTCCTCCGCCCGAAGTGCAACTGACGGAAGCTTTTGCCGAAGTGTCCGAAAAAGCGCCGATCCCTGACTCATAAGCATCCTCCATAATGCGCAAGCATTCTACTCCAAAATATACTATTTAGTATACCACATACACACCGTAATTGGCAATGCTTTTCTTGGTGAAGAAAAAGGAGACTGTTGCGGAATTTATCATTCTGGGCAGCCTTTTCGAGTGGAAAACATGAAAAATGCGGCGGAAATCCGAGTTTTCCTGATTTCTCACCGCATTTTTCGCAAATTGGTTATATCATCGCTTCGAATATGGACTTTGCCGGCACCGTCCGTGCATTGTTTTTGTGCTTAGATTCCATTATACGCGACAGAAAATGTCCTGTCGAGATTCTGCCACGTTTTGCACTTCTGGTATATACCGGTTTTGCATATCGTTTTTCATAACAAAATGATACTGCAAAAAAGAGATGCCAGCCAGCCCCTCGGGACCAGTCGGCGTCTCTTCTCTGCGCCGCGGTTTTGCAGCGCTTTCATAGTCAGATTTGGTTTCAGAAAACCCGTTCTTCTCGTAGATCAAGTTTCCAGCAGACGGATATAATGGTTTGCTTCACGCAGGACATGATCGGCAAGCAGCGGAAGGATGATGGAACGGATTTGGCACGCCTCAATCCCGCTGACACCGGCTCGTTTGAAATCACGGAATTTTTGGGTCAGTGTGAGTGCATTTCCACTACGCATCGTTTTATCGTTGGCTGCGGCAGAGGTTTCGAGCAGGCGTCGGTAATCCTTGGCGAAATCATCGGCTGTATTGATGAGGGTATCCTCACTTGGATCAAGCAAGCCGCGAATAAACAGTGCATGTTCCATCATGATTTGATTCCAGAACAGCTCATCGTCGCGAAGGTTCTGGCGATTGCAATTCCCTAAACCTTCCAGTCGCACCAGGTGCGCACGGTACAGACGGGCTTCACGCAGAATATGCTCAATGAGCAGTGGATAATTCGACGTGAATACATTACACGAATTGACACTGCATAGCAGTCTCTCTTTAAAAGTTATGAGGCAATTTACAAGCTGCAGTGCGTCCCGATTCAACCGTTTTACCTTGCGTGTAAGATCCGGTGAAACGTGCAAATCATCATCGCAAGCACAACCTTTCAGCTGCATTGCACAGGCTGTCAATTCGCGATTGATAAACATACCGGTAAGGCACTGGGTTTTACGTTCGGCGCGATCGGTAAACTCGGTAAAGATCTCTCCGGAATCAAGCACGCAGCGGCGAACGGCACAATTACTTAATGCAATGGTACGCGAGAGCAGCGCCTCAAACTTTCTCATAAGGTCCTCGCCCTCTTCAGCAAGTTCTGCATTGGGCGGCAAAAAACCCACTTTTAAAAAGAACGCATGCTCTTTCATGATACGCGCAAAAAACAGATGTTGCTCCAACGAATTCACAATATAATCCTGTTTCCTATCCATATGAATGCTTCTCCTCGCTACAAGATATGATATAACAATCTATGCACGGAAACGCGAATCGGTTCAGCGCTCAAATCGGATGATGTTTCTCAGCACGTTTGCTGACAAACCATAATCGCATAAGAAGGCACATGGATCTGCATCCGTAAAACGGTAAATCCTCCGTATGACCGCAATTATACGGAGGATTGTTCTTGTACATTGAAGTCGAGTGACGGTACAGAAGTATATAAAAACGCAGCAATATCAATGTTTTTGGTGGTTCCGAGCAACTCAGTTCCTTGTTTTTGCTTTTATATTCCCCTTTATTTTGGTCGGCTGTTTCAAACGGTCACCCTTTTCTATACCAATTCTAAGTGTAGCAATTAGGGTTGAAAACCCACTTATTCTTCCCATGTATGCGGTGGAACCAAGACCCCCATATCTTTCCCCATGCGGGAATACCGGGAGAATGCCAGAGGACATCCCCCC
>CAMGMW010000103.1 GCA_946059285.1 uncultured Clostridia bacterium | reverse complement strand
GATTATGTAGTTATTGGTCGGGGTTTTGACATTACTGGTCTGGTAACACATTGCGGGCTTGCCCCAGGGAGTCACAGGACCGGGACGGCCGACAGGAGCGCGGCCTTCGCCGCCGCCGTGCGGGTGATCGTTCGGGTTCATGACAGAGCCGCGGACCGTCGGGCGGATGCCCATATGACGAGTACGACCGGCTTTACCGATGTGGATATTACTGTGGTCGATGTTGCCGACTTGACCGATGGTGGCACAGCAATTCATGCGAACATAGCGAACCTCGCCGGAGGGCAAGCGGACTTGTGCAAGCTTTCCTTCCTTTGCCAGCAGCTGCGCAGCAACACCGGCGGAACGGACAAGCTGTGCGCCGTAGCCGGGCTGCAGCTCGATGTTGTGGATCACGGTACCTACGGGGATGTTTTCAATGGGCAGGCAGTTGCCGGGCTTAATGTCAGCCGATGCGGAAGACAGAACGGTGTCGCCGGGCTTCAGACCTACCGGAGCGAGGATATAGCGAAGCTCGCCATCCTCATATTTGACCAATGCGATGAAAGCACTGCGGTTCGGATCATATTCCAGGCGCTGCACGACAGCCGGCATATCCAACTTGTCACGTCTGAAATCGATCACGCGATACTTGCGCTTGTTGCCGCCGCCACGATGACGAACGGTAATTCTGCCGTAGCTGTTGCGACCGGAATTCTTCTTTAGGGTCTCAACCAGGCTACGCTCCGGCTTTGCCTTTTTGTCTACTCCGTCGAACGCGGACACAGTCATGCCGCGGCGAGCCGGGGTATAAGGCTTATAAGATTTAATCGCCATTTTGCGTTACACTCCTTTAATTGAGATGGTTTAGACCATACCCTCGAAGAATTCGATGGTCTTGGAATCAGCGGTCAGCTTAACAACCGCTTTCTTGTAGGAAGCCGTGCGGCCCTCGGGGTATCTGCCCTGACGCTTTGTCTTGCCGCTCATACGGATGGTGGTGACCTTTTCAACCTTGACGCCGAAAATTTCGGAAACAGCCTTTTTGATCTCCGTCTTGTTCGCGTCGTTTGCCACGATGAAAACGTACTTCTTCAAGTCCGTTGCTTCCATGGACTGTTCGGTGATGACCGGACGGATGATGATATCGTATGCAGTCTTCATGCGAACACCTCCTCAATCTTTGCGAGTGCAGCCTTGTCCAGCACGAGCTTCTTCGCGTTGAGGATGTCGTACACATTGACGAGGTTTGCAAATGTTGTCTGGACACCGGGGATGTTACGTGCGGAGAGAACAACGTTCTCATTGACCTCGGCAGTCACGACCAGTGCCTTGCCGTCGGCGTTGACAGCGCTCAGGAACCCGGCAAACTTCTTGGTCTTGATTTCGTCCATTTTAATCTCGTCGATCACGACGATGTTCTCCGCCTGTGCCTTTGCGCTCAGAACGGATTTCAGAGCCAGACGGCGCACCTTCTTGTTGAGGGTGTAGCTGTAGTCTCTGGGCTTCGGGGCAAACACGACGCCGCCATGCGTCCACTGCGGAGCACGGGTGCTGCCCTGACGGGCGTGACCGGTGCCCTTCTGACGCCACGGCTTCTTGCCGCCGCCGGAAACCTCCGCACGAGTCAGAGCGGACTGTGTGCCCTGACGGCAGTTTGCCAAATGGTTCTTCACCACATCATGAACAACGGATTCGTTCGGCTCAATGCCGAAGATCGCCTCGGAAAGTTCAATCTCGCCGACCTGCTTGCCGTTCATGTCGTAAACATTCGTCTTAAGCATGATTTAGCTCTCCTTTCCTTAGCCTCTGGCGGAAGCCTTCTGCGGATTGCGTCCGGAAGCCTTCTGCGGGTTCTTGCTGATGCCTGCGTCGCCCTTGGCAACTTTGATGGTCTTAACAGTGCTCTTGATGTAGACCAGTCCGCCCTTCGGGCCGGGAATCGCGCCGCGGACAACGATCATGTTCAGATCTGCATCGACCTTCACAACATCGAGGTTCTGCACAGTGACCTGCTCCACGCCCATATGACCGGCGCCGATCTTTCCCTTGAAGATGCGGGAGGGATCGGAGGAGGAACCCATGGATCCGGCATGACGATGGACCGGACCGCCGCCATGGCTGGTGGGAGTACGCTGCGCGTTCCATCTCTTGATAACACCCTGATAGCCGTGGCCCTTGGAAATGCCGGTCACGTCCACGTGATCGCCGGCAGCAAAGGTGTCAGCCTTGATCTCGGCGCCGACTTCCAGCTCAGCAGCGTTGTCAAGCTTGAATTCCTTGAGATGTTTCTTGGCAGAAACGCCTGCCTTCTTGAGATGACCGATTTCCGGCTTGGACAGCTTCTTTTCAGCGACATCGCCGAACGCAAGCTGCACGGAAACATAGCCATCGTTTTCAATGGTCTTCTTCTGAGCGACAACGCAAGGACCTGCTTCGATTACAGTGACAGGAATCACATGGCCGGACTCATCGAAGATCTGGGTCATACCCACTTTCTTGCCGATGATTGCTTTCTGCATTTTGTTTACTCCTTTTTAGGTTATTGGTTGGCAAACTTGGCCATTGGGTAACCATTGGTTTACCAACTTGACCCGGGACCGCCTCGGCAGCGGTCGGGGCTTGCTGCAATATTTAAATAATGTATTACAGCTTTATCTCAATCTCAACACCAGCGGGAAGGTCGAGACCCTGCAGGGCTTCGATGCACTTCGCATTGGGGTTGAGAATATCGATCAGTCTCTTATGGGTTCTGCGCTCAAACTGCTCACGGGAGTCCTTGTTGACATGGGGAGAACGAAGGATGGTGACAACTTCCTTTCTGGTGGGCAGCGGAATGGGACCGGACACAGCGGCGCCGTTGCGCTTTGCGGATTCGACGATCTTCTCTGCGGTTGCGTCGATGAGTTGATGATCATAAGCCTTCAGGCGAATTCTGATCATTGCGTTTGCCATTTTGTTTTTTCCTCCTTGAATAACGTACTCAGTGTTTACATTGTCTGCTGGGTACGGTCGAGACATTTATCCGCACGCTTAACCGTGCGTATCACTCCCTGCTCATGAAAAAAGGCCGACGTTTGCCGGCCGGAATCATGGCAGCGGCGATATACGCCACATGCTTCCGAAGTCTCAGCCGCCCGATAACCGGACATACTCCGCGGAAGTTACCGCCGTTTAGCGCAATCTCCCGCATCATCGCAGTGCACGCGCAGCATTTCCAAACGCGCGCCCCTATATACTAATACACGCAGCCATGAATGTCAAGTACTTTTTTGGTGTTTTTCATAATTTTTTTCATAAAATTTGTGCAAACCGGAGAAAACGCGCCGGGTTCCACGATCTATATATCAAACGCAATCAAACTGTCTTTCGCATTCTCTTCCCTGAAAGCTCATCCGCCCTATACCGGCACCGAAGCAAAGCGGCGCAAGTCCTTCCGTAAAGAAGGACTTGCGCCAATGACAATTCTATCGGGAGGAAGGACGCCGACCGTACTTCTCTGCTGCTGTCTTACTTCTTTGCTGCTGCTTGCTTTTTATCTTTCGGAAGGATGATATTGAGAAGGATAGCGAGAATCGCAGCAGGAACGATGCCGGAGCCACCGAAGACATAGGTCATCCACTGCGGCATGAATGCCTGAACAGCGGGGGTCGAGCCTATGCCGTAGCCAAGACCCAGTGCAACGGTGACGATGGTGGCGTTTCGTCCGGTCAGCGGCTCTTTGGTGAGAAGCTGAATACCAGAAATTACGATGGAGGCAAACATCATGACCGCCGCGCCGCCGAGGACCGGCTGCGGCATGATGGAAATAATCGCGCCGATTTTGGGGAACAGACCGGCCAGCACCAGAATTCCCGCACCCATTGCAACGGCAAAGCGGTTGACCATCTTTGTCATACCAACAAGACCGACATTCTGGCTGAAAGAAGTGTTCGGCAATACACCGAAAACCGATGCCAGGGAGGAACCGATACCGTCGCAAACCACGGCGCCGGACAGTTCACGATCCGTCGGCTCACGGTCCAGTCCGCCTTCGGTCACGCCGGCGGTGTCCCCGACCGTTTCCACAGCGGTGACGACAAACATGATCAGCATGGGAAGGATCGCGCCAAGATTGAATTGCAGCTTTACGGGCAGCAGCTCAGGCACGGCAAACCATGCAGCGTCCTTCACCTGAGACCACTGGGTAATATAACCGCAAGCGACTTCCGTGCCATTAATCACAGTCGTGGCAGGCAGGAGCAGCCCCATGATAAAGGAGGCGATGTAGCCAACGATAATACCAAGCAAAATGGAGGCAATCGATGGGAAGCCCTTGAAGCAGTGCTTGAAAACAAGAATGGCGATCAAGGTGATCAGACCCAGAGCGAGATTCCAGAGTGCGCCGTAATCCGCGTTGGCGCTGCCGCCGCCGAAGAATCCGATGCCGACTGAGAAGAGGCTGAGACCGATTGCGGTGACAACGGTGCCGGTGACAACAGGTGGGAAGAACTTGCGAAGAGGCTTAATGCAGAAGCCCAGACCACCTTCAAAGATACCACCAATCAGAGTAGCGCCCAGAACAGCGCCGTAGGCATAAATACCGGCCTCCACGCTGGTGGTGATGGTGCCGGCGGCAACGCCGGCCATCATAGACGCCGCGATGCCCTTATTGATGCCGATAAAGCCGGAGGAAGTGCCCATAACAATCGGAAGACGACTGCCGACGGGACCAATCGGATAGAGCTGCAGTAATGTGACCAGTCCAGCAACCAGCATTGCGTTTTGAAGCAGTGAAACGCGCAGTGCGCTAAAGCCGGCATCGATGGTGATGCCGCAAACCGCCATCAGAGCAAGCAGCGGTGAGAGGTTGCCGACGAACATGGCCAGGACGTGCTGCAATCCAAGGGGGACAGCCGTACGCAGCGGCAGACGTCCGTCTAACGAGGTTGGAGAAGAATACTGTATTTTTTTCATGGTGTTTCTCCTTATTGGTGTTATAATAATAGAATACATGATACTTGCCAAAATAACAAGCTGATTCTTTTGCCCGCCGCGAATTTGTTAAAAAAGTATAAATTTTATTAGAAAAACTAGAGATTATGACGGACGCTTCTTGCAAAAAGCAGCGGGAAAACTTGTCGCTCTACGCGATGTTTCCCCGCTGAATTCCATCGATATAGATTGTCAGGCGCTGACTTCGATCCTCTGTCGGATATATTCCGGCACCTCC
>CAMGMW010000102.1 GCA_946059285.1 uncultured Clostridia bacterium | reverse complement strand
CATATTGTTGACCGAGAAGCAGGCGCCAACCTCGCGCAGAACTTCGATATAGTTGAGGTCAAGCAGCCAATCGGCGTTATTGACCATCTGCGCTTTTCCCTCGCCGAATTCGATGAAGCGCTCCATCTGCTTTTTAAAGCAGGCGCAGTTGTGCGCGATCGTCTCCTTGGTCATCATCGAGCGCATGTCGGTTCTGCCGGAGGGGTCTCCGATCATCGCCGTGCCGCCGCCGATGAGAGCAATGGGCTTATTGCCCGCCATTTGCAGGCGCTTCATCAGGCACAATGCCATAAAATGCCCGACATGGAGCGAATCCGCCGTCGGATCGAAGCCGATATAGAAGGTCGCCTTGCCGTTGTCGATCATTTCACGGATCTCTTCTTCATTTGTCACCTGCGCGATCAAGCCGCGGGCAACCAATTCGTCATAAAGCTTCATTTCATTGTCTCCTTTTCATTCAAAAAGCCCTCTGTCCAAACGGACAGAGGGCGTAAATTTACGCGGTACCACCTCTGATTTGCCGCTCCCTCGCAGGAGGCAGCCTTTGGAAGTCAGGGACTTCTGCGCGTTCACGGGCGCACCCGTTCTGTCCTACTGCGCGGTATCGCCGCGCCCATTCAGGCAGACCGCTCCGAGATGTAATTCACCGTATCCTCCGACCGTCTTGCACCGACCGACGGCTCTCTGCGCGTAAAGATTACGGGTACTTCTTCTCATCACTGCGTTTTTTCAGTGCTATCCTAACAGAAAACAACGGGTTTGTCAAGAATTCCTTTCTATCCGCGCAACATTTCCGCTGCGCTTTCCAGTGTTGTATCTGTGATGTTTGAACCGCCGATGATGCGGGCAAGCTCTGCCTTTCTTCCTTCAAAGTCCAGCGGTGTCACAGTTGTGTAGGTCCGCCCGTCACGCTCCTCCTTTGAGATCAGCAGGTGCGTATCGGCAAGCGCCGCAAGCTGCGGCAGGTGCGTAACGCAGAGGACCTGCTTATTTCTGGAAACAGAACGCAGTTTCTCCGCTACTCGCTGCGCGGCTCTGCCGGAAACACCGGTGTCCACCTCGTCAAAGACCAGGGTTGGGACATGATCCCGCTCCGCCAGCACATTTTTCAGTGCCAGCATGATACGCGCCAGCTCGCCGCCGGAGGCAACCTTGTTCAGTGGCTTCAAAGCTTCGCCCAGATTAGCCGACATATAAAATGCAACGGCATCGGCACCCAACGGTGAAAGCTCTGTTTCCGAAAAAATACAGGCAAACTGAACCTTTTTCATGTCCAAATCCGACAGTTCCTTTAAAATACGGTCTGTCAGTCCTTCAGCCGCCTGCTTTCGTGCGGCACGGAGCGCATTCGCCTTCTCCCAGGCAATCGACTCCGTCTGCTTTAATTTGCTTTTGAGCTGCTCCATGTGCTCATCGGCAAATTCTATTTCATCCAATTCTTCTGTTGCACGCTTGAGATATGTAAGAATATCGTCACAGGTTGCACCGTATTTTCGCCGCAGTCGGTGGATGGTATCCAGCCGCTCCTCGATCTGCTCCAGCTCGTCCGAGGAATAGGACAGCGCATAGAGTCGATCCCGAAGCTGCTCAGCGGCGTCTTGGGCTTGATACATGAGATCGGCTATGGTATCATGCAGTACGCTGAGCGATTCATCCAAACGAGTCAGACGTGACAGTGCGTGCTCGGCGTCTGTCAAGAGGGATGCCGCGCCTTCCCCATCGTCACCACCGTCCAATGCGGTGGCAGCCTCCTGTAGTCCGTCCGACAGCTTCTCGGAATTTTGCAGAAGTTTCCTACGCGTTTCCAAGGCTTCGTCTTCCCCGGATTTCAGCTCAGCACGGGAAATCTCATCGATTTGATATTTGAGCGTCTCCATTCGGCGAAGCTTCTCGCCCTCATCCATGCTCAGATGTTCGATTTCGCGCCGCAGGGACTGTACCCGGCGGTAACTCTCCGCGTATTCCTCCAGCAGCGTCTCGTCTGCAGCAAAACCGTCCAAAAAGGAAAGATGGTAGTTTTCGTCGAACAGCGCGGCGGAATCATGCTGACCATGGATGTTGATCAACTGAATACCCAACTTTTTTAATGTACTGACGCTGACCGGAGTTCCGTTCACACGGCATATGTTTTTTCCGTCCAGAAAGATTTCACGCTGGACGGTCGTCTCGGACTCATACGGGACATCATTTTCAGCAAACCACGGCAGCTCCGCAACATCGTCAAAAATGGCACGGACAGATGCCTTTTGTGTCCCGGTCCGAATCATGTCGCGGTAGGCACGCTCTCCGATCACAGCGGAAATTGCATCGATCACAATGGACTTGCCCGCACCGGTTTCGCCGGTCATCACATGAAAGCCGTTTTCAAACAGGATATCTGCCTGCTCGATCACAGCTATGTTTTCAATATGCAGCAGCCGCAGCATGAGCGCTCCCTCTTTTACTCAAGCATTTTCCGGATCTCTGCGCAAAAGTCCGCAGCCGTCTGATTATCCCGCATGATGACAAGTGTGGTATCATCGCCGGACAGAGTACCGATGACGCTGGGCATTTTCAGCGCATCAATATTCGCGCCCGCGGCGGCGCCCAAACCAGGCATTGTTTTGATGACGATCAGATTCTGCGCATAATCCAGACTGGTCACACACTCGCGGAAGATGACGCGAAAGCGCGCTCCGAATTTGTCGTGGTCATTATGGTGCGGAAGGCTGTAACGGTATCCGCCGAGACCGTCCAACGATTTCACAATTTGCAGCTCTTTAATGTCGCGGGAGACTGTAGCCTGTGTGCTTTGAAAGCCGCATTCATGCAGCTCTTTTAAAAGCTGCTCCTGTGTTTCAATACTTTTTTCGGAAATCAGTTCAAGAATTTTCTTTTGTCTGTTTGCTTTCATCGGTATCACCTTACTTAAATTTATTTTTGATTATTTCAAAAAAACTGCGATTACTCAAATGCATCAGCCTTGTAACGCAGTCAGCACGGGTAATGGTCACAGTATCGCCAGCAGACAGACGCACCGCCTTGCCGCCATCAACAGATAGAAAGGCGTTTTTCCTGCCAATCCTTCCGATTTCCACCCGAATGACCCGCCCGGGCGCAGTCACAACTGCCCTTGCACGCATATCGTGTGCGCAGATCGGCGTGATAATGATATTTTGTGCCGTCGGCTCAACGATCGGTCCGCCGGCAGAAATTGAGTATGCAGTAGAGCCGGTGGGTGTGCTGACAATAACACCGTCACCGCCGAAATTCATCATTTCCACACTGTCGCAGGATACGGACATCTGCACCGTTCGTGCGACGGCTCCCTTTGTGATAACCGCGTCATTCAGTGCGACCTCGCTCACCAGCACACGCCCTTCATGCCGTGCAGTCACCTTCAGCATCATTCGTTCTTCAATGGTAAATTCATCATTTGACAGATGGCGCAGTTCTTTCAGCTCACTGCTCTCCAGCTCAGCCATGAAGCCCATCGTGCCGATATTCACACCGAGGATAGGTATTCCCGCTCTGGTAGCAGCTTTGGACGCATGAAGAATCGTGCCGTCTCCGCCAAAACAGATGAGAAGCTCAGCATCCCTCAGCTCTTTATTCAGGTCATGCAGGACAACGTTGCCGGGTAGCTCGAAATTCTTGTCTACATCAAATGCAAGGCAGATCTTTGTCTCGATCCCTGCTTCCCGCAGTATCTTTTCTGCCATAACCGCATATCGAAAATCCTTATCCCTGTACGGATTCGGAGTCATAACAACTTTTTTCATATCTTCAATGTCTCATGTGCCGCAGCAACCAGCGCGGGAATATCCGGAGTAAATCCGGCCGCTGTCTGCATCGACAGATGTCCTAAAAACTCAATATTTCCCTCAGGGCCCTTGACCGGCGAAAAAGTAAGGTTGCACAGCGTCATATTCAGGGACTGCACAAGCTGCAGAAAGGCTTCCAGCACCTCCACATGCACTGCCGGGTCACGGACAACGCCCTTTTTCCCGACCTTTTCCTTTCCCGCTTCAAATTGTGGCTTGATCAGGCAGAGAATCTGCCCGGTAGGTTTCAGCAGCGCTTTGATCGCGGGAAGAACAAGCCGCAGAGAAATGAAAGAAACATCCACCACGGACAGATCCAAAGGTTCCCCCAGTTGATCGGGCGTGACATAGCGGATATTGGTGCGCTCCATACAGACGACACGCGGATCGGTGCGGATGCTCCAAGCCAGCTGTCCGTACCCGACATCGATGGCGTATACTTTTTTCGCGCCCTTTTGCAGAAGGCAGTCTGTGAAACCACCGGTGGATGCACCGGAATCGCTGCAAACAAACCCGGAGGGATCTACGCCAAAGTCCCGCAACGCTTTTTCCAGCTTCAGTCCGCCGCGGCTGACGTACGGGCAGCCCGCGCTGCGAAGCTCAATCTGCGCTTCCACGTCAGTAGGCATCCCCGACTTGTCCGATTTTTGACCGTTGACATATACGTCACCGCTCATGATCAACGCCTGCGCGCGCGTTCTTGATTCACACAGTCCCCTCTCCACAAGAAGGATGTCCAGCCGCTCCTTATGCTTCAAGCTTCAGCACCTCCTGTGCGGTATCCGCAATCGATTTTGGGTCGAGACGCAGCATTTGATGCAGCGCCGCAATGGAACCGTGCGGAACAAAGCGATCTCCGATATTGCACAGGCGCATGGGAACCACAATACCAGAAATACGCAGCAAGGCGGCAATTTCCTTCCCTGCACAGCCGATGCAGATAGCGTCCTCTACAACCACCAAATGCTTTGTTTTTCTGACAGAATCCGCGATACAGCCAATATCGATCGGCTTTACAGAGGGCAGCTTTATGACCTCGGCCGAAACGCCCTGTCGCTCCAGCAGTTCAGCCGCCTCAAGCACATTATTGATCATAATGCCGTAGGAGATCAGTGTGATATCTGTTCCCTCCCGCAGGCAGGGCGACGTGGAAAGCTGCGTATATTTGCTGTCGCAGCCGCGCGGATAGCGCACGGCAACAGGTCCGCTCATTTCCAACACGGCATGCCGAAGCATCTGCTTCAATTCGGCCTGGTTAGACGGACACAGAATCTGCATCCCGGGCACAGAGCGCAGATAGTTGATGTCGAAAATCCCCTGATGGGTCTCTCCGTCCTCACCCACCAGTCCGGCGCGATCCACGGCAAAGACAACATGCAGTCCCAATATTGCAACATCCTGCAAAATCATATCGTAAGCACGCTGCAGGAAAGAGGAATATACCGCAACCACGGGGATCATGCCTTGCTTCGCAAGACCGCCGGCCATTGAAACGGCATGCCCCTCTGCAATACCAACATCAAAGCACCGATTCGGGAATTGCTTTGCAAACGCTTCCAGACCGGTGCCATACAGCATAGCAGCGGTAA
>CAMGMW010000101.1 GCA_946059285.1 uncultured Clostridia bacterium | reverse complement strand
CGCTGCCGATCAGCGGTATCATCATGGTCACCTCCCCGCAGGAGCTTGTGTCCATGATTGTGTCAAAGGCGGTCAAAATGGCACAAATGATGAAGATCCCGGTGCTGGGGCTGGTGGAAAACTACAGCTATTTTCGGTGCCCTGACTGCAACCGGCGCCACAGCATTTTCGGCGAAAGCCATATTGAGAGCGTTGCGGCAGAATATCATCTGCCGGTGCTGGCAAGACTGCCGATCGACCCGCAGGTGGCAAAAGCATGCGACAGCGGCAATGCTGAGGATATTCACACAGAAGAGCTGGAAGCGGCTCTTGCGGTCATTATGTCAGAATAATACGAGCCATGGAGTAAGAATAGTCTTTTTTCCGTGGGTCACAGCCTGACGCGGTGCTGTTTTGGAGGATGATGTTCCATCATCCTCCAAAACCCGCTTATACCGACACTGACGCGCTTTGCGCTATAAAAAGCGTCAAGTACGCTTTTTACTAGTGTCCGGTATAGATTTTGAGTTTTCCCCGACGTTCGGGGTGTTTTTGTGGAACAAAGCGCTATGTGCCTCGTCAAAGGAATATACCATTGCAAAATGCAGTAAACGGAGGATTTGGTCAGATGAAAAAGTGTTGGTTGGTTGTTTCGCTGCTGCTGGTGGCGGCGTTATTCGCAGGCTGCGGGTCTGAACTGCCGTCAGTCAACGTTCAGTCGGTTTCCATGATTACGGGCTACGGTTCTGCCGGGGAGTTCAATGTCTGCGCCGGTGTTGCCGTGGCGCAGGACGAAGTAAAAATTGAGCGGGATGAAAGCCGAAAGGTCAAGGAATTGAAGGTCAAGGCCGGTCAGGAGATCCGGGAAGGTGAAGTGCTTTTCGTTTATGATACGGAAGAGATGCAGCTGACCATTGATAAGGCGAGACTTGAGATCGAGCAGTTGAAAAACTCCGTTACCGATTATGATACACAGATCGCGCAGCTGGAGAAAGAAAAGGGCCGTGCGCCTGCTTCCGAACAGCTATCCTATACGGTGCAGATTCAGTCGCTGCAGGCGGACAAGAAGGAAGCACAGTATAATATTACGGTGAAGGAACGTGAGCTGGAGACGCTGGAGGCATCTTCAGAAAACGGAGAGGTGCTTAGCCCGGCAGACGGAAAGGTGCAGACGATCAATGAAAACGGCGGCTACGATAATATGACGGGCGAGCCGCTGCCGTACATCAGCATTATTCGCAGCGGCGCATACCGCATCAAAGGAACCATTAACGAGCTGAATCGTGCAGAGTATTACGAGGGTATGCCGGTGCGGATCCGCTCCCGCGCCGATGCCACGCAGACCTGGACGGGCATGATCGAACAGATTGACATGGACAGTCCCGGACAGAACAATAACAACAACGGCTGGTATTACGGCGCAACGGACGACATGACGAATTCCAGCACCTATCCGTTCTATGTCAGCCTCGACAGCACAGACGGACTGATGCTGGGACAGCATGTATATATTGAGCCGGAAAACGGTCAGCAAGGCGCCGATGACGAACTGTGGCTCAGCGCAGACTATGTCGTTATGGCGGATACGGACGGCTACTATGTATGGGCAGCCGACGATGACGACCGTCTGGAACGTCGTACCGTGCAGGTAGGCGGGTTTGATGAGGAACGCAATGCCTATCTGATTACAGATGGTTTGGGCGCGGACGACTATATTGCTTATCCTGATGAAACTGCGCAGAAGGGTGCGCCCGTAGTGCGCAATGATGACTTTACCGCAAGTGACGGTGGAGAAGATTTCTTTGGGGATAACGACAATGACGGTTTTGCTGTGGAACCGATTGTTCAGCCGGAGCCGGGCTTGTCCGTGACAACAGGAGGGTTCTGAAATGCTGGTGGTAATGAACAACATCTGCAAGGATTATCCTCAAGGCAGAGATACGCTCCGCGTTTTGAAGGATGTCTGCCTTCAGGTTGAGGAAGGGGACTATCTTGCGATTATGGGTCCTTCCGGCTCAGGCAAGACCACACTGATGAACCTGATTGGCTGCCTTGATGTGCCAACCTCCGGGGAATACTTACTGGACGGGGAGAATTTGCGCGACGCAACCTCCAATCATCTGGCAGAGGTGCGCAACCGGATGCTGGGCTTTGTATTTCAAAGCTTTTATCTGCTGCCGAAGCTGACGGCTGTGGAAAATGTTGCACTGCCGCTGCTGTACGCCGGCGTCCCGAAAAAGGAACGCCGGGAGCGCGCCGTGGAGGCGCTGAAAAGCATGGGCTTAGAGGATCGGCTGGATTTTCGTCCCAACCAACTTTCCGGCGGGCAATGCCAGCGCATTGCGATTGCTCGTGCTATCGTCGGAAAACCAAAGCTGCTGCTGGCAGATGAGCCGACCGGCGCGCTGGACAGCGCCTCCGGAGAACAGATTATGGATATTTTTGATACGCTCAACGCCGACGGCGTGACGATTGTTATGATTACTCATGAGCAGTCTGTTGCCGAACGTGCAAAACGGATCGGATACATCCGCGACGGCATTTTGAGCGGCGGACGGAAAGCGGGGGAGTCTCATGAATAAAAAAATCAAAGCAATTCTGATCTCCGCGATCTGTGTAGTTGTTGCGGTGGCAATTTTGGTTGGTGTGCTTTGGTATCTCGGGAGAAATGCAGACCCCGTGGAGGTTTATCCGGTTTCTCAGCTGAACTACGGATATTCTGGTGGAGAATCGGAGAGCAGCGGCTATGTGACAGCGGATCAGCTGCAAAAAATCTACCTTTCCGATACCCAAACCATTACAGAGATTCTGGTAGGTGAAGGACAGATCGTACAAAAAGGCGATCCGCTGCTTCGCTATGATACAACGTTATCCTCCATTGAGCTGGAGCGAAAGGAAATCGGCGTGCGGCAGGCGGAGCTGAGCCTGCAGCGGGCGAAGGAGGAGCTGGCGCGGATCAACGCCATGAAACCCTATGTGCCGCCCGCGCCCACGGAGCCTACGACAGAGCCGGTGACAGAACCGCCGGAGCCTGTTGAGGAGCTGCCTTATTTCATGACCGGCGACGGCACACAGGAGCATCCGTACCGCTATCTGTGTGAGGAAGGCACGGTGTTTGATGCAGCACTTTTTGAAAAGCTGCTGGATGGAAACGAAGCGGTGTGGATTGCATTTGAGGTGCGGGAAGGAAACGCCTTGCAAGGCGCGCTGCTGAGTCTCTGGGGATTGCAGCTCAGCCGCAGTGAGGAAACCGGAACGCTGCAGTTTGCACTGTTCTCTCCGGAAGAGTTACCTGCGGAGGAGGAAGAGGAGTCGGAGGAACCGGAATGGATTGACGACAGCTCCGGATATACTGCGGCTGAAATCGCGCAGATGCGAAAGGAAATACAGCGCGAAATCCGCGATCTGGATCTTGCCTACCGTATGGCGCAGGTGGAACTTGAACGCATGAAGACGGAGGCGGAAAACGGCATCGTGTCCGCCACAGTGGCGGGACAGGTCATCCGTGTTTTGGATACGGAAACGGCTGCAATGACCGGGGAAGCTCTGGTTACGGTTTCCGGAGGCGGCTGCTACTATGTCAAGGCGACCTTGAGTGAATTTGATTTGGAAAAATATCCTCTGGGAACGCAGGTGCGTGTCATGTCATGGGAGAATTACGGCACAGAGCTGAGCGGGACCATCGAAGCGATCTCAGACACGCCGACGAACGGTTATGACTACTACGGTTCGACTAATCCCAATACCTCCTTTTACAGCGCGACGATCGCCGTCGGTGCGGATGCAGACTTGCGGGAGGGAGAATATGTCAGCGTCTATTTCAGTGCTGGCGGGATAGACGAAACGGCACTGTATCTGCCGAAGATGTATCTGCGCTCAGAGGGGAACCGCTATTATGCTTATCGCCGCGGCGCAGACGGACTGCTGGAAAAGTGCTATGTGGAAATCGGGGAGAGCTACTATGATGCCGTGCATGTCCTTGGCGGCTTGACGCTTGAGGACTGGATCGCATTCCCTTATGGAAAGAATGTCAAGGATGGCGCACAGACCGTCGAAAGCGAAGAATACGCCTATTTTGGCTATGATTTTATTATTGAAAGGTGAGCGGCTTCATGTTAGAGAATATACAGCTTGCATTTCAGGGTGTACGCGGGCATAAGCTGCGCTCCTTCCTGACGATGCTGGGCATTATCATCGGCATTGCGTCGATCATTACCATCATCTCCACCATAAAGGGTACGAACGAGCAGATCAAGCAGAACCTCATCGGCGCAGGGAACAATGTCGTCTCTGTACAGCTATATCAAAACGATATGCCGTATGATATGATGTATAACAATAACCCGTTGGGCGTACAGGTGATTGAACCAGCACAGCGGGAGGAGATGCGTAAACTGGACGGCGTAGAGGATGTGACGGTATTTCGCAAACGGGAATATTCCGGCGGGACGGTATATTACCAAAACAATTCCTTCGCCGGCGCCATCTATGGGATTGACGACAGCTTCTTTGACGTCAACGGATATCAAATCAGACTGGGCAGAGATTTTCGCAGCAACGAATTTGAGACGGTAAAGAAAAATGTAATTCTCGACGACAAGGCGGCGGAAGCACTCTTTGGGAAACAGAATCCGGTGGGAGAGTTTCTGGAGATTGCGGGAGAACCCTTTGCAGTGGTCGGCGTGGTGGAACTGAAATCCGGCTTTGAGCCAACGATCAATTCCATGGAAGACTACTATATGTACGCAGACACCTCCGGCGGCAAGGTGTTCATCACAGGTGCGGCATGGCCTGTGGTTTACCGCTTTGATGAGCCGCAGGACGTGGCGGTGCGTGCGACTTCCACTGACGACATGACAAGTGCTGGTAAGGCGGTGGCAGATTACCTGAATGACAACCAGATGGCGAACCTTGCGGTGAAAAACGGCTTTTCCTATCGCAGTGACGACCTGTTGAAGCAGGCGGAGCAACTGCAGGAAATGAGCAGCTCAACCAGCAACCAGCTGCTTTGGATTGCGAGTATTTCACTGCTGGTGGGAGGCGTCGGTGTAATGAACATCATGCTGGTCACGGTGACGGAGCGGACGGGTGAGATTGGATTGAAGAAAGCCATCGGTGCAAAGCGCCGCAGGATTTTGGTGCAATTTCTGACTGAGGCCGCCGTGCTGACCGGTATCGGAGGTGTGCTGGGGGTATTAGGCGGCGTTGGGCTTTCCAAGCTGATTTCCCGTTTTATTGACACCCCGACGGCCTTAAGTGTTCCGGCAATTTTCATTGCGGTCATCTTCTCGGTGCTGATCGGTATCATTTTTGGCTTGGTTCCTGCAATCAAGGCCTCGAAGCTCAATCCGATTGAGGCACTCCGCAGAGAATAATATCTCATACTAACCACCGATGCGCTTCGCGCAATTAAAATGGATGTGTCTATCTGAATCGGTGATTTGTATTATTTCAGATTCCGATATAAGATCAGGAAC
>CAMGMW010000100.1 GCA_946059285.1 uncultured Clostridia bacterium | reverse complement strand
ATTCCGCCGGAGGCGCCGTTTGCCGATTCGCCGCCGGAGGACATTCCGCCGGAGGTACCGTCTGCCGATTCGCTGCCGGAGCCGGACGGTACAATGCTCGCTCCTCTGTTTCCGGAAGACACACAGGAGACACTTCCCGATGCCGCGCCGGAAATGCAGGAAAATACTGCCGCGCCGGAAATGCAGGAAAATGCTGCCGCGCCGGAAATGCAGGAAAACGACGGAGAGCCGAAGCAGGAAAAGATACGAAAGCCCCACCCGAAGCTGCGTCGTGCGCTGAAAATTACCAAATGGGTCTTTTTTGTGCTGCTGACCGTCGCGCTGCTGGCCACGCTGCTGATCGGTTATCTGACCATCACGGAATACCGTCCCGCTTATGCGGAAAACCCCGAGCAGGGCAATGTCCGCGTGGACGAGATCTTCTCCGGCAATACGCTGCGGGTGCTGACGATTAACACCGGCTACGGCGGTCTGGACCGCACCGAGGACTTTTTTATGGACGGCGGCAAGGGCGTCCATCCCGACACGCAGGCGCAGGTGGAAAAGAACATGATCGGTCTTGAGGGCATCATCCGCTCTGTGAATGCGGACGTCGTGCTGATGCAAGAGGTGGATACCGGCTCAAAGCGCTCCTTCGGTATCAACCAGTGGCGGCAGTATGAATTCGATCTGGAGGACTATGAAAGCCGCTATGCGTTGAATTATTGCTGTGACTACGTTCCCTATCCGCTGCCGACCATCGGCAAGATCCGCTCCGGCATTGCGACCTTCAGCCGTTATGATATTTCCGCCGCGACCCGCTACGCTCTGCCCTGTCCGTTCCAATGGCCGGTCCGGGTTGCCAACCTCAAGCGCTGCCTGCTGGTCACGCGGCTGCCCGTTGAGGGAAAGACACAGGAGCTGGTTATTGTCAATCTCCATCTTGAGGCATATGATGACGGCGAGGGCAAGGCAGCACAGACACAGATGCTGATGCAGCTTTTGCAGGAGGAATATGAAAAGGGCAACTATGTGATCGCCGGAGGCGATTTTAACCAGAGCTTCCCGGGCGCACTGTCTGCCTATCCGACGAAGGATACCTCCAACTGGGTGCCGGACACGCTGGAAGCACTGCCGGACGGTTGGAGCTATGCCTATGATTGTTCCGTCCCCACCTGTCGGCTGCTGAACCAGCCGTATAATGAAGCAAGCGCCCTGACGCAATACTACGGAATCGACGGCTTCATCGTCTCGGATAATCTGGAGGTCACGCGCATTGAAACGCTGGACGAGGGCTTTACCTTCACGGATCACAACCCCGTGGTGCTCGAAGTCCTGCTGAAATAGCGCAGAAAACACATGGGACTGCTGCATTTGCAGCAGTCCCGTTTTTGCAAGTTATACTAGTTCTTGATAAAAAGCAGCTTTTTATCAAGAACTTATGAGACGGCTTTTGCGGCGGCTGCCGCAAAAGGGCGACGCAAACTGCGGCGCCTTTCTGAAAAAATCTTTTTATCAGAAAATAGTATTATGCGCAGATGACCTGCTCTGCGATGCGCTGCAAAATGCAGCTATGCCTTTGCTCCGCGTCGGCGAGTTCGTAAAACAGCGCCGCATGCTCACTCCAGCGCTCCGCCGCCTCACGGTACTTCCCCGCGCCGCTGAGCTCCTCCGTATAACGCACCCGCAGCATCTGGCAGAAACTGCCGCCGCAATGCGCACTATGCCGCGGGCATGGTTTGGTGCCTGTCAGAAGAAAATGCAATGCCTTTAGGCGTCTGGCATGCCGCAGCTCATCTGCGGCAATGGCGCGCATTTGCGGCGCGAAGCGTCCGGCGCAGCCTGCCATCGAAAGATAGATGGCATGGTCGGCGTACTCATCCGCGATCATTTCTGACAGCGTATCCTCCAGCGACATTTCCTCCTCACGCGGCTGCAGCACCCGCTGCCAGATCGCCCGTGTCGCAGCAGTATCGAACGGATCCATAGTGGTACCTCCTGTCAATGCACCGGGTCGATCCCGGCTCATTGTCAGTTTATGCGTTTTCCCCGGATTGTGTCCGTCCGTCGGGGCGCAGACGGCAGGCGCGCAGCGATGTTTGGGCGGGCTCCGTGAGCCGTTTGCCCGTAACGTCAAAGCGGGAGCCATGGCAGGGACAGTCCCATGTTTTTTCATCCGGGTTCCATTCCAGCCGGCAGCCCAGATGAGGACAGCGCAGCTCCACTGCGTAGTACTCCTGCGGCGCCGCACGGTAGACACCCATCATTTTCCCATCCACCTCCGCGGGTGCGCCGTGCCCCACCGGCAGTTCTATCGGCAGCGGCAGCGCGCCGTGCAGCACATGCCGCGTCAAGCCCCGCACCGCATGCGCCCCCTCGGAGGCAATTTTCATCGGCTGCTGCCGCTTCAGGCTTCGGGGATCGAATATCTCCGCATCGGGATGCGCTCCGTCACACAAAAGCCCGGTCAGGATCTCCGCCGCCGCCATGGAGCTGGTCATGCCCCACTTGCCGAAGCCGGTGGCAACATACATTCCCTCCGCGAGCTTTCCGATATACGGCATCCCGGAGGCCGTCATGCAGTCCTGCGCCGACCAGCAGCATACCTCCCGGCTTTCGGGAAAGAGCACCCGCGCCGCTGAGCGAAGCTGCTCATATCTGCCGCCCTGTCGGTTTTCCCCGCTGCGGTGTGTGCAGCCGCCAAGGAGGGTCAGCGCACCGTAGCTTCGCATGGAGTAGGGATACGGGTCATAACCGTAATACATCCCCGGCGGAAGCGGAGCATTCCCCAGCGCGAGTACATACGCCCGCTCCTGGTGCATCCGTGCAAACATCAGTCCCGGAAAATTGACAAAGGGATAATGCGCCGTCAAAATGACCGTATCCGCCTTGACCCTGCCGCGCGGCGTGAAGAGCGTGTGCCCTTCAATCCGTTCCACCGGCGTGCGTTCATAGACCGTCAGCAGCTCCGCCAGCGAATCCAAAAACCTGAGCGGATGAAACTGCGCCTGACCGCTGAAGCGGACCGCACCGGAAATCCGCAGCGGAAAGCCCTCCAGCTTTGCGGTAAACGACGCGGGCAGCCCGAGCGCATACGCCGCCTCCGCCTCCCGGCGCAGCACGTCCTCATGGGCATGCGTGTATACAACTGCATCGGTGGTCTGAAATGCGCAGTCAATGTGATACTGCTCGACAATGCGCCGATAGGTGTCCACAGCTCGCTGATTTGCCGTCGCGTACATTTTCGCCTGCTTCTGTCCGAAGCGTGCAATCAGATCGGCATAGAGCACACCGTGCTGCGCAGTGATCTTCGCGGTTGTGTTTGCTGTTTGTCCGCCGCCGACGCGCTCCGCCTCCAATACGGCTACCCGCTTTCCCCTCTCGTGCAGCAGCAGCGCCGTCAGAATACCCGCCATCCCGCCGCCAACCACGGCAATTTCCGTCTGAATGTCTCCGTACAGGGGCGGCTTCGGCGCCGATTCACTGGTCCTGATCCAAATGGAATCCATGTGCATTCCTCCGTTTGCAGCTTTTCCGTTAGGATATGAAAATCTTCCAATGATATACACTTTTTTGCCGTTTTGTGGTACAATGAGAAAAACCATGCGAAAGGAAGCAACGCTATGCTTGCATCATTACAGTCCCGCTGTGACAGCCTCGTGGTGCTGGACACGGAGACCAGCGGGCTGAGTTTTTCCGGCGATGAAATCATTGAATTTGCCGCCGCAAGGTTGGAGTGGCGGGACGGCGTGCTGCAAACAGCGGCGGAGGTAGACGAATTCATCCGCAGGACCGACGACCGTCCGCTTTTTCCGCGGATTACAGAGCTGACGGGTATCACCGACGAAATGCTCCGCGAGGACGGCATTTCCAAGCAGGCGCTTTGCCGCATTTTGGGAGAGCTTTTTCCGCCCCGTACCATGATCGCCGCCTACAACGCCCAATTCGATCTGCTGTTCCTGTATCACCTGCTGGCAAAGCACGGCGACGCACGTCTGCTGCAAGATCAGCCCAAGCTGGATCTGCTGACGGTCTACCGCGACCGCCGCGCCTATCCCCACCGTCTGGCCAACGCCATCGAACAGTACGGCCTGCAGGAGCGGGTGCAAAACTCCCACCGCGCGATCGACGACGTACGGGCAACCGTGGAGGTGCTGAAGGCAATGGACGCCGAAAAGCCGGACCTTGCGCAATATATTGATCTGTTCGGCTATTCGCCGAAGTACGGCGTTTCCGGTCCCCGCATTCGATCCGTGCGCTATTTCCCGCAGTACTGTTTTTCAGGCACGCCGCTCTACGAGCTGGCGGCAGTAAAAAACACGGAGCAGACTGTCAAGGCTTGACAGTCTGCTCCGTGTAATATATCCGGCTCACGCCAAGAATTCCTGAATGGCATGGTCGTAAAGCTCTGTGTTGTTGATCCGCAGATGGGAATGAGAACCGTTCTCCATCCAGACGATACGCTTCGGCGCACGGCACTTCGCGTAGAGTTTCTCCGCCTGCTTCGGAACAGAGTAAGTATCCTGCCTGCCGTGCAGGAACAACATCGGCGTTTTGACCTTGTGGATGCAGCGGATCGGTGCGCTTTCCCACACCTTCATGCCCGATTCCAGCCACGCCGCCAGAAAGATCTCATACAGCACCGGGAACAACGGCTTTTTTTCCGCCTTCATATGGCGGGCAAAGGATTCGAAGAAGGTGGCAAACAGACCTTCCACCACAATATGAGACACATAGGCAGGGAATTCGGGTTTGACCGCCGCCAGCACGATTCCGGCGCCGCCGACGCAGATGCCGTGCAGGACAACCTCGTCATTTCCCAGCTCGTCATGGGCAAAGCGGGACCACGCGATGACATCCGACCATTCCCGCGTGCCGCAGCAGTTGTACTTACCCTCACTCAGACCGTGGGCGCGTGTGTCGACCACCAAAACGTTGCAGCCGGCTTCCGCATACGGCTGGGCAAAATAATAGCTGTAGTAGAGCGACTCCGTGCGTCCGGGAAAAATAATCACACATCGCTTGCCGCCGAAATTGAAATATTCTCCCGCCAGCTTCAGACCGTCATTTTCGATCTGTACCGGCTTTTTTTCATGCGCGGCCGCCCATGCCATGCCCTCGTCGAACATCCGCGTATGCTCCTTGTTGGGTGGATAGCTGTTTGCGCGCGTCCATTTTTCCGGTCCCGTGCGCACTAAAATATTTCGGTATACCTTTTTTGCGATTCCCCATGTGGCAAAAAACATGCCCACCAACGAAAGCAGTAAAAACGCAACGATTCCAAGCACGATCCAGCCCCAAAGCGGCATAAAGATCCCCCCTATCTTTCTCCCGACATTACTATAATACGTACTGAACGAAGCGCCGTGCGCTCCGGCGAAAATACGCATTGTAACAATGTCTGAATTCGATCCAAAGATTTGAAAACAATCCTTTAAATCGAATTGCGCGGCAGACCGCCGCAAAAGCCGTCTCATAAGTTCTTGACGCGCCTG
>CAMGMW010000099.1 GCA_946059285.1 uncultured Clostridia bacterium | reverse complement strand
GCCGAGAGAATCCATCGGCAATCTGAGCGGCGAGGAATTAACAGAAATCATCCGGGAGGCGGGCATTGCCGGCATGGGCGGCGCAGCCTTTCCCACACATGTCAAAATTTCTTCCGGGCGCGGCAAGGTCGATACCGTGATCGTCAACGGTGCGGAATGCGAGCCGTACATTACCTCCGACGACCGTCTGATGCGGCAGTCGCCGGAACGGGTAGCAGGCGGTCTGCGGATCATTATGAAAATTTTGCAGCCGGAGCGTGCAGCCATCGGCATTGAGGCAAACAAGCCGGAAGCAATCGCCGCCATGCGCAATGCCGTCGGTGAAGATGTTTCGGTGCTGTCCTTGCGGGTGCGCTATCCGCAGGGCGCGGAAAAGCAGCTCATTCAGTCTGTCACCGGACGCTGCGTGCCGCCCGGCGGTCTTCCTGCGGCCGTAGGCTGCGCGGTGTTCAACGTCGCCACCTGCGCCGCAATCTATGACGCAGTGTATGAAGGGATGCCTCTGGTGCGCAGAGCAGTGACCGTCACGGGAAATGCCGTGGCGCGTCCCTCCAACTTTCTTGCGCCCATCGGCACGCCGTTTTCTGACCTGATCGAGGCTGCCGGAGGCTTTTCCGTCACACCGCAGAAGATCCTCTGCGGCGGACCGATGATGGGAATCGCACAGCACACGACGGACGCTGCAACCATCAAGGGCTGCAATGCGCTGACCTGCCTGACAGAGCATAAGGAAACCGCAGTCCCCCACTGCATCCGCTGCGGAAAATGCGTGGAAAACTGCCCGATGCACTTAATGCCGCTTTCCATGTACAAGGCCGAGCGTGGACAGAATCTCGCCAAGCTGGACGCGCTGCATGTGACAGACTGCATTGAATGCGGCTGCTGCGCATACGGTTGCCCGGCAGCAATCCCGCTGGTGCAGAGCTTCCGCACTGCAAAGCGTCTGCTGCGGGAGGCGCAGCAACGGCAGACAGAAAAGGAGGCTGTAAAATGAATCATGCAACGCTTCAACTGACCATCTCCTCCTCCCCCCACGATCACAGCAGCAACAGCACCCGGAGGATCATGCTGGATGTGTGCATTTCCCTGCTGCCTGCGCTGATCGCCGCCGTCTGGTTCTTCGGCTGGCGGACGCTGACGCTGACCATGTTCTCCGTTGCAGCATGCGTGTTCTTCGAGTGGGCATATCGCAGACTTATGAAAAAGGATCCGACTTATCAGGATCTCTCCGCAGCCGTCACCGGTATTTTGGTTGTGTTTGTCTGTCCTGCGACGGTTCCCTATTGGGTCATACTGATCGGTGACTTCTTTGCCATCGTTCTGGTCAAGCAGCTCTTTGGCGGCATCGGCGCAAACATCGTCAATCCCGCACTGGCTGCCCGCGCCTTTCTGTTTAGCTGGCCTCTGTTCATGACCACATGGATCCGCTCCGGCGTACATATGGCAGCATTCTCCGACCCTGCCACGCAGGCGCTGGACGGTCTGACTGCCGCGACACCGCTGGCAAGTCTCTCCGTCGGCGAGCTTCCGGCCTACAGTCTCCTTGAGCAGTTTTTCGGTCAGACCGGTGGCTGCGTCGGTGAGGTCTCCGCCCTCGCGCTGCTGATCGGCGGTGTTTACCTGCTCATTCGCAGGGTCATCTCTCTGCGGATTCCCCTTGCCTATCTGGGCGCGGTTGCAGTGCTGACCTTCCTCTTCCCGCTGAACGGCGCTCCCCGTCTGGAATGGATGTGTTACCAGCTTCTGTCCGGTGGACTGCTGCTGGGCGCGATCTTTATGGCAACCGACTACACCACCTCCCCCGTCACCCATGGCGGTCAGATCGCTTTCGGCGTGGGCTGCGGTGTGCTGACGGTCCTGCTTCGCTATTTTGGTTCTTATCCCGAAGGTGTGTCTTACGCGATTCTGATCATGAACTGCTGTGTTGGCTTCTTTGACAAGATCGGCGTCCCGAAGCGCTTCGGTGCGCTCCGGGAAAGAAAGGGCGGTGACGCAGCATGACGAAGCAGAGCTCCCCGGTCAGATATATCTTACGCCTGACACTGACGCTGCTGCTCATCACGGCAGTGGTGGCAGGGCTGCTTGCACTGGTCAATCATATAACCGCAGATAAGATTGCCGCACACACAGCGCAAAAAGCCGAAAGCGCCATGCAGCAGGTCCTGCCGGCTGAGACCTATGAGTCTCTGACGGTCCCGGACGGCGGCGCCGTAACGGCGGCATATCGCGCAGACGGGCTGGGCTATGTCGTGCGGGTGGCGCCCAGCGGCTTTGGCGGCACGATTGACATGATGGTCGGCATTGCAAACGACGGCACTGTCACCGGCGTTGCCATTGTCTCCCAGTCTGAAACCGCCTCCCTCGGTGCGAACTGCACCAGAGAGGATTTCCGCAGTCAGTTTATCGGCAAAGGCGGTACGCTCTCCGTCAATAAGGACGGCGGTGAGATTGACGCCCTTACCGGCGCGACCGTGACCTCCCGCGCCGTGGTCAGCAGTGTCAATGCCGCGCTTGCCTTTGTCAGGGAGGTGCAGCAATGAATTTCAAGAAACAGCTCAAAGAAGGGCTTTTGACCAACAACCCCGTGGTGGGGCAGCTTTTGGGCATGTGCTCCACCATGGCAATCACAACGACCCTGTTTAACGGTCTGGGCATGGGGTTGTCCGTGACCATTATTCTGATCTGCTCCAATATTGTCATTTCCATGCTCCGAAAGGTCATTCCGGACAAAATCCGCATCGCGGCATATATTGTCGTTATCGCCGGCTTTGTAACCATGGTGGACCTGCTGCTGCAGGCCTATCTCCCCGATCTGTCGGAAAGCCTGGGTGTATTCATCCCGCTGATTGTCGTCAACTGCATCATTTTGGGACGCGCGGAAGCCTTTGCCTCCAAAAACGGCGTGCTTGCCTCCGCAGTGGACGGTCTGACGCAGGGCATCGGCTATACCGTTGCGCTGCTCATCATGTGCATCCTCCGCGAGTTTCTCGGCAGCGGCACCTTCGGCAAGGGCGTGTTCGGCGCAGACGGGATCCGCATTCTGCCGGAGCAGTATCCCGCGCTGCTGGTCATACTGCCGGTAGGCGGTTTCCTGACGTTAGGCTGTCTGATCGCCTTTACCCAGTGGTTCAATCAGAAGCTGGCTGACAAAGCGGCGGCGAAAAAGGAGGCGGTCAAATGAAGATTTTCCTTTCCCTGTTTTCCATCTCGCTAAGCGCGATTCTGGCTGAAAACTTCATCCTTGTAAAATTTCTCGGCATCTGTCCCTTTATGGGTGTTTCAAAAAAGGCGGATACCGCCCTGGGCATGGGCATCGCCGTAATTTTTGTTATGGGCATCGCCTCGGCCGCAACGTGGGCGGTCAATGAATTCCTGCTCGTCCCGCTGGGGCTGATGTATATGCAGACGGTGGTGTTCATCCTCGTAATTGCCGCGCTGGTGCAGCTTGTGGAAATGTTTCTGCAAAAAATGGTTCCCGCCCTGTATCAGGCGCTGGGAATCTATCTTCCCCTGATTACCACCAACTGCGCGGTACTGGGTGTGGCGCTGCTCAATATTCAAAACGGCTATACCTTTATCGAATCTCTCATCTACGGTGTGACCGGCGGCATTGGCTTTACCATCGCCATCTTGCTCTTTTCGTCCGTACGGGAACGGCTGGAGGACTGCGACTGTCCGAAGGCCTTCCGTGGCTTCCCCATTGCGCTGATTGCTGCGGGTCTGCTGGCGCTGTCCTTTATGGGCTTCTCCGGCTTCCGGGTTTTTTAAGGAGGCGGCAAAATGAAAGAAGTTTTGTATGCCGTATTGGTGCTTGGTCTCATGGGTGCTTTTTTCGGAGCGGTGCTTGCCATTGCCTCCCGTGTTTTCGCGGTGAAAACCGACGAGCGTCTGCCCAAGCTGACCGCCGCTCTGCCCGGTGCGAACTGCGGCGGCTGCGGCTTTGCAGGCTGCGCCGCCTATGCGCAGGCAGTACTGGATGGGAAGGCCCCCATCGGGCTTTGTGCCGCAGGCGGCTCAGAGGCAGCAAAAGAGATGTCCAGAATCATGGGGGTGGAAACGGTGGAGGTAGAACGCACCGTGGCGATGGTCAAATGCCGCGGCAAAAACCATCTTGCCAAAGGGCGCTATGAAGGAATCCGTGACTGCCGCGCTGCCATGCTGGTGACAGGCAACGGTCCGTCCGCCTGTCCCAATGGCTGCCTCGGCTTTGGAACCTGCCTCGCCGCGTGCAAATTTGACGCCATCCATATTGAAAACGGTGTCGCCCGCGTGGATGCGGACAAATGCACCGGCTGTATGCAGTGTGTCGCTGTCTGCCCCCGCAAGGTGATTGTTCCGGTTTCCTACAACACCGACATCGTTGTCGCCTGCTCAAATCATGAGCGCGGCGCAAACACCAGAAAGGTCTGTGATCTGGGCTGCGTCGGCTGCCACCTGTGCGAGAAGCAGTGTGAATTTGACGCCATTCATGTGGTCAACAATCTGGCTGTCATCGACTATACCAAGTGTGTTTCCTGCGGCATCTGTGCCGCGGTCTGCCCTCGCCATTTGATTTCTGATTCCAACTTGCGGACGGATATGGACGCTGTCCCCGCCATGCAGCGATAATATGGGAGGAAACATATGAAATTTTTATGCTTCGGTTCTCTGAATCTGGACTATACCTACCATGTCGACGACTTTGTGCATGCCGGCGAAACCATCGCGGCATCGGAGCGCGCAGAATTCTGCGGCGGTAAAGGACTGAATCAGTCCATCGCGCTTGCCAGAGCCGGCGCAGAGGTCCATCACGGCGGCTGCATCGGCGCGGAGGGAGATATCCTGCGCCAGCGGCTGGAGGAAAGTGGCGTCAGGACGGAACTGCTCCGTCAAACCGACGCTCCCACCGGGCATGCCATCATTCAGGTCAATCCAAACGGGCAAAACTGCATCATCATCTTCGGCGGCGCCAACCGGTGCATCACGGAGGAGATGGTGAATGAAATGCTCTCCCATTTTGAAGCGGGCGATACGGTCCTGCTGCAAAACGAGACCAGTGCACGGGATTATATGATAACGCAGGCAGCAAAAAAGGGTCTGCTGGTCGCACTGAATCCCTCGCCGATCGACGATGTGCTGAAAAGCAGCCCGGCGCTGTCACAGGTGCATTGGTTCATTCTCAATGAGATCGAGGGTGAAGTGCTTACGGGAAAGCAGGCGCCGGAGGAAATCTGCCTTGCGCTGTGGGCGCAGTACCCGCAATGCGTTGTCGTGCTGACGCTGGGCAGTGACGGTGTAATCTGCTATGATGGCAAGGCCTTTTACCGTCACGGCTGCTACCATGTCCGCGCAGTGGACACAACCGCGGCAGGCGATACCTTCACCGGCTACTTTCTTGCCGCCGTCGCGCAGGGGAAGAAGCTTCCCACCGCATTGGAGCTTGCCAGCAAAGCCGCCGCGATTTCCGTCAGCCGTCCCGGTGCTTCAGACTCCATCCCTAC
>CAMGMW010000098.1 GCA_946059285.1 uncultured Clostridia bacterium | reverse complement strand
CAGTCGCAGTATCCAAAACGCCGTTATTGATTTGCATACTGACCCACTTGATTTTCTTTCCGGTATTCTCCAGAAGTAAATCGGAATCCGCAACAATATTGGAATTTGTCAGCGTGCTCCTGACTCCAGAATAGTAAATCACGCCATACCTGTATGAATACGAGCCATCATACAGCCCCCAGTAGGTAAGTCCATCCGGGATTTCATCGTAAAAATCACCAATATAGAGGCGGGTATCGCCGGTATTGACCAATGCGATATAATACAAGATCGCCCGCTTCGTTGTTTCAGCAGTACCGGAAGGGCTGTAATATCTGCCGTCATTAAAATACTGAACAGAAAAGTTCTTGTCTCGCTCAGCGTAGCGTACGGTTTTGACCGCGCCTTTTTGCAGCCATGCCTCGCCCGGCTGGGAGAGATAATGGTAGACCTCATAGGGCGTTCCGTAGAGCTCAAAGGTATTGGTTACCTGCGCCCCCTGCACCTCAGTGATAAATTCCTTCCATGTCAGCTTGCCGCTTTCCGTATCATTGCGCGGAAGCGTCAGCGTGACGTAGATGTAATATAGGTATTCATCCCGGTTGAACGTAAGGTTGATTTCATCAGACCATTGGATATAATAGACGCCCTCTGCTTCTTTCGAATGGGACGTACCCGCCGTGCGGACAATGTCCCACTTTTCGCCCAGTTCGTCGATTGCTTCCACAGTCCCTGCATTTTCCCCGGTACGATAGACACGCTCAGCGCGGATTTGGACATTTACGCCCTTCTCCCATGCAAATACACCCTTTGTGTTCGGCAGAATATCCAGAAACTTCGAACCATTGACGGTGAAAGTTCCGCCGGAGAAAATCGACAGACGGTATTGGATTTCCTCTCCCTCTGTGATCCATGTGTAGCCCTCCGGAACAGGTTTCCCGCTTACATCCAGAATTTCCTTGTTGCCGCTGACGCCCGCACCGGAATAGGATACTGTAGCGTAAATGCGGCGGGCTGTGCGGGCATTCATATAGACCTTTGCACTGACGTTGTACTTTCCCCCGATCTCCAGTTCAGGCTCTACATAGGTCAAGACGTCTGTGATGTCGGTGTAACGTCCTGCCGGCGTGTCCGTAAAGTACCACTTGGCGACGGAGGAAATGTTGGTAATCTTACTGGAATCGTTCTCCGCAGTATCCACCTGAACGGTGATTTCCGCCGCATTTCGCAGAACGCCGCCCGGATCCGTTCCGATGAGGACATTATGATACGTTCCTGCCTTGTCAAGGCAGTAATACTCCACGCCACCGTAGGTATATTCGCCCAGACCCAAACCTATCAGTCCGGGATTCTCAATCTTCGGCGCAAGGAAGACCTGTGAGCCGGAAATCTGGAATACCATGGGCAGATCCTCATAGGTGCACACGCCATAGTGACTGAAATTTATCATATAGTTCAGCGTATCACCCGGAGACAGCCGCTTGTCTTCATCGGTCACCATGGTCTTGCCATTCCGCGCCGCACTGAGGGAAATGGTCGCCTCAAAAGCGGATGCCGTGTTCAGCGGCGCCGTGGCGGTCTCGCCAAACTTCACAGTTCCGGACTCGTCGCTTCTCCACCAGAAATTAGCGTTGTTTGGAATCGAAGTAATTCCCTTTGTGTTGTTGTAACGAGTTGGGTAGTCAGCACTCATATACATGAACGTGTCCTTCACATTGGCATAAATGCGGAAGGATCTGCTTTCGCCGCTTTCCAGACGGACGCCGTCATCATCAGGGTGCAGATAATAATAAATTAAGTATTGGGTGTCCTTTGTCGGGAAATAGCCAAGCTCCTCCAACAGTTCGCGGATGCTCATGCCATCCGGAATGTCCGCTTGAATTTCCATGGAATCCGTTCTGTATGCAAGAGCGGTTCTGTCGTCATTCCAGCCGATGCGAATTCGCTCGCTCAGTCTCTCGCTGTCACTGTTGCCCACGTGCTTCACCGTGTCCGTTACACCGTCCTGTGCAAACTGAACCGGGACGCGCTCCGATGATTCACCGTTGTAAATTGAGATGAAAAGACCTTTGTATTCATCTTCCGCAAACATTCGCTCCATATTCTCCGGCGAAATATAAAGAGCACTGTTAAGCGGATCATAAACAAAACAGATTGTGTCTCCTTCTGTTTCATTCTGCCCATAATATGCCGTCACGCCGGTGTTTCGGACCGTTCCCTCATAATAAAGCGGTTCGCCCATATAGCTTGGCGTCTTAATAATTTTCAGATTCAGCGAAAGGAAGCCGTCCGGCGCACTGACCGGAGCTGCCGCCCGCGAGGTCAGTACAGAACCGGAGCCTGAAAACTGATACTGAGGCGTCGCCGTCATGATATTGCTCATTTCCAGCGTCTGCTTCTCCCGTACCATGGAGCATGCGGGATCAACCGTAAATGCCTCCGGATAGAAGACAATGCTGGGCGTCTGTCCGAGACTCAGTTCCTTGGTCGTTTTGCGGCTCAGGCGCCATGAAACGGTGATTGTCCCGTCCTCATCGCGGATCAAACCGACCTTGCTGATGCTGAGATTGGTATTCAGATAATCAATGCGGGCAACGTTGGTTCCGTTTGCCTTGATATAGCAGCTTGCCATGCTGTCTGTGCCGGCCGCTCCTGAATTGGTCACAACGATCGTGCCGGTTTTCATCAGTTCTGACCAGTCCATCCCCTCCGGTAAAGTCAGGGTGTCCGTGAAGTCCACATACTTCACATAGTCTGTGCCCTTGTCATCCGGAGCGTCTGTCCCATTCCACTGCCTTGCGCCCTCAACCTCAAGCGTAAAGGGAAACACAATGGTCTCAGCAGCCGTAATTGCAATACTCGTGTCACTGATCTGTGTCGCCGCCAGAGAAACAGACGCAGGCGCGGTTTTGGTCAGGGTGAACGTGTTGATGATTCTGCTCCAATAGGCCTGAACCGTTTTTGCCGGGGCGGAATCGTCGATCTCTTCTCCTTCCATCTCCCGCACAGCCCAGAAGCGTGCACCGCCACCGGCTGTGGTAGCAGGATAATAAACACTGATGGCATAGTCCGCCACAACACCGCCCTCCACAGTAAAGGGCAGATAATACAGGTTTGTACCTTCTATATGTACCAGCGGTTCCGGCTCAACACCCTCCATCGGCAGGATGGACACCACACCGTGGTAATCCGTCAGCTCGCAGTAGAGACGGAAACGAAGCGCTTCGCTGGTGTCAGAACTGGTCCTCGCATGGACATACAATGTGTCATTGGTCAGCAGTCGGTATCCACCGATGCCCTCGTCCGTAAAGTCCTGAATCAGCGTAGGACTTTTGTCCTTCGAGGTGTCTACGGAGACAGTGACACCGTTCTGCGTATCTCCCACGGTTAAGGACGGCGTTCCGTCCAGCTCGCCGCTGTAGATGCCGGCGGTATTTCCTTCCAACAAACCTGTGTTGAAGAAGGCATTGGATGGAACCGCGGCGTTGGAAAAGCTCTGCGACGCGCCTGTCACGGTCGTCTGCCCGTTGACCGACATCAGCGTTGGGCAGTTGGCAAAGGCGCGGCTTGCAATCAGGGTCACTGTTTCCGGCGAGGCAAAGCGCAGTTCCTGCAGTTCATTTACAAGCTGTAGCGCGTCGGACGCGACAGATGTCACCGTGCAGACAATGTCCTCCAGCGGCTCAACATCAGTTGCGTGAGGTCCCGCGTAAACCTCCGCCAGATCTGCGCCGGGTATGGTAATGGTGGCAGGCACAGTGCCTGAAGTGATATTGGGTGAGCAGTAGACCAGCGTCGCCGTTTTGCTCTCCGTGTCAAAGGTATAGACAAAACCGTTTGGATCAACATAAACCAAACCTTGCAAATTTTTCAGCGGAAGCGGCTGGGTGCTCAGTGCACCCTCTTCGATCTGCAGCACATTGCCGGATGTGCCGCCATCAAACATCACCCGCCCAGCGTGATCCGAAAGCTCAAGAAAATCCGAAAACAGGAAGTTGACATCCTTGCCGATTGTCAGATCGAAGCAGGAATTGCGGAATGCGTTTACCTGAATCCCGCCGGTAGACACGCCGTTAGAATCAATAAACATGAGGTCCTTTGCATTGAAATATACTTCCTCGAGACTGGTGCAATCCGCAAATGCGCGCTCTTGAATCACATTGACAGCTCCCGGAATATAGATGGACCGCAGATTCGTGCAGGTCAGGAACGCAGCCTTTGCGACCAATGTTGTTCCCTCAGGCAGCATAAGTGTTTCCAGTGATTCGCATCCCTGGAACGCACCGGCATCAACAACAAAATAACCCTTTTCCGGAGATGCCGGAAAGCGAACATTTTGCAGCGATGTGCAGCCGCAAAACGCACCATAACCGACGCTCCATAGCGATTCCGGAAGATTTACGGTAGTGAGCTTCGGGCAGTTGTAAAAGGTATACTTCGAGGTCTTAGCAGCACCTTCCTCAATCGTCACGGTTGTGAGGTTATCACAGTCTGCAAATACACCGTAATAGGTAGTAACGCTGCCGGAGGTAGTGGGATTTTTCTCGCCCAGCGTCACTGCACCGGGAATGGTGATTTCCGTCAGAGCGTCGCAGTTTTTAAAAGCCGAGTATCCAATCTCGGTCAGACCGTCCGGCAGGTTGATGGACGCCAGCTTCGTGCAAGACTCGAAAGCGGTGGCTTTCACCGCTGTGACCGTCTCCGGCAGGGTAATCTCCGCCAAAGAAGTGCAATAGAAAAATGCACCAGCGCCTATGGTCGTCAACTGGCTGTCACCCAAAAAAGAGACGTCGCTGAGCAAGCTGCATCTGCAAAACGCATCACTGTCTATCAATGTGACGGAAGCGGGAATTTCTATGCTTCTTAAGGCGCTGCAATAATAAAAAGTATAGGAAGGAATGGAGGTCATGGATTCCGAATAACGGACCTCCGTCAGATTGCTGCAATTTTGAAATACATGCGCCTCCATTGTCGTTACCGTGTCCGGAATATCGGCGTGATAAAGCAGACTGCAATGATCGAAGCAGTAGCTTCCAATCGACTCCAGCCCTTCCGGCAAATCTGCGCGAAGCAGACTGTCACAGTCATAAAAGACATAGGAAGCCAACGTGGTAAGCCCGTCATTAAAATAGACGTATCGCAGGTTGTCGCAATCATAAAACGCATAGTTACCGCAGCTTTTGACCACATCGGGTAAGGTGTAGGAAATGTCCTTTTTCGCGGGCGGATACGCGATCAGCCAATCCAGAATGCCTTCATCCGGATTACTCATTTTATAAAGAACGCCGTCAACCGCCTGATAACGACCGGTGGAAGCGCTGGAAAACCGCTCCAGTTGCTTACAGCTCTGAAATGGGTTTGGACCGTGCTCTACAAGCGTTGACGGAATGTAAAACTCCGTGATACCGGAACACGCAAAAGCATATCCGTAAATACCGGTCAAATTGCTGTTCTCGGAGATATTGACGGTCGTGAGGTTTTTGCGATATTGGAACGCGCAGGCAAGGAGTTGGGTCACGCTGTCGGGAATCGTGATCTCC
>CAMGMW010000097.1 GCA_946059285.1 uncultured Clostridia bacterium | reverse complement strand
AAGCCGTCTCATAAGTTCTTGATAAAAAGCTGCTTTTTATCAAGAACTGGTATGATTTCGAAAGCGGGGAGATTCCATGCAGGAACACATATTGATCGCAGAAGATGACAAAAGCGTGGCAGAGGGACTGAAGGAACTCCTTTCCGACAGCGGCTACCGTGTTTCTGTGGCAGCGGACAGTGAGACTGCTCTGAAGGTCCTGCAGAACGGAAGCGTTTGCTTGGCTGTTTTGGATGTCCGCCTAGGGACGGACAACGGGTATGAGCTTTGCAGAAAAATCCGTGCGCAGCAGAACATCCCGATTCTCTTTCTCACCGCCTGCGACAGCGAAATGGAGCTGATCCGGGGCTTCCAGGCAGGTGGGGACGACTATGTTACCAAGCCCTTCAGGGTGCAGGAGCTGCTTATGCGCATCCGGGCGCTGCTGCGGCGAAGTGGGCGGCAGGAGAGCAGCGTCTTCGAGAGCGGAGCATTGACCTGTGATCAGCATTTACTTCGAATCCAAAAGGCGGATACGCCGCTGGAGCTGACTGCCACCGAGCGGAAGCTGGCGCACGCGCTGATGACGCACTGCCCGCGGGTGCTGACGCGTGAGGAGCTGCTGTATCTTGTCTGGGACAAGGACGCTGCCTTTGTGGAGGAAAATACGCTGAACGTCAATATTAGCCGCCTGCGGGAAAAACTGGGGGAGTATGAGGGACAACCCTATATCGAAACCGTGAGAGGCGTCGGCTACCGCTGGGCGGTACCGATGAAACGGTGACGGAGATGGAGATCTTCTATTTAAGCATTGCTCTTGCAGGCACATTTGCCGCACTTTATGCGCTATGGAGGCTTCGCCGCCAGCAGCGGCGAATGGAGACGCTGACCGAGCAGATCGAGAGCTTCCTGTTGTATCCGAAGCCGCTTTTAGAGAATCTGGACGAGGGCGCGCCTGCCAATCTTGAAAATCAGGTTGCGCGGCTGGAGGAAGAACTGCTCCATCAGCAGCGGCTGGATCTGCGCCGGGAGGCGCAAATGACCGCGTTTGTGGAAAACATGGCGCACCAAATGAAAAATGCCTTGACTGCGCTTCAGATCCAACTGGACCTGCTTCAGCTTCATATTGCACCGGAGCAGTGGGAGACACTGCAAAAAAGCCAGAACTGCATGGAGCGCCTGACCGGGGAGATCGACCGAATCCTAAAATCCAGCCAGCTGGCAGCGGGAAAGATCCGCATGAGTTTTGAGCCGCGGGATTTACGGCAGCTGATTTCGCTTTCTGTGGAGCAGCTCCAACCCATCATCGATTCACGCGGTGTTTCCGTTGAGATCGCGGAAGAGGGAATGCCTATGCTGTCGGCCGACGCTTTCTGGCTTTTGCAGGCGCTTGAGAATGTGATCAAAAATGCGGTGGAACACACCGCAAGCGGAACAACAGTCAAAATTTCCCTCACGGATGAGGGAAGAAATGTCAGGATTCTGGTTGAGGACGAGGGGACAGGTATTCCAAAAGAGGAACTGCCGGAGCTCTTCGAGCGGTTTCACCGGGGGAGTACCGCGAAAGCGGGCTACGGCATTGGGCTTTCCATGGCAAGGGACATTATCGCCGCCCATCACGGGACCCTGAGCGCGGGAAACCGGGAGACATGCGGCGCGTGGTTTGAACTGCGGCTCCCCGTTTTGGAGGGTGTCCGACCGTATGCCTCCTGAATGGAACACCGCTTAAGCAAGACGGTGCCAGATTTCGCGGATGCCGTCGCGGGAAAAACCCAGCCGGTCATACAGCTTCATTGCGGGGAGATTCTCCATGGCGCACAGCAGGCGCACCGTGTCTGCGGTGCACTGCGCCGCCGCGGCACTCAGCACCCTTGCGCCGAAGCCCGGGCGCAGTGCGGCGATTGCAAGCACAGTGTCTCCGCGCACGCGCCCAATGCCGACCTCCGTCTGTTCATCGGAAAGGAAAAAAGCCTCCCCGTTTTCCGGCAGCTCCCGCAGTTCCCGCGGCGTGCAGAGCTGTGCCGCGGGCACGGCGCTGAAACGCTCATGGTATACCGCCGCCCAGTGCGATACCGTTTCCGGCGTTACCGGGCGGATTTTCAAATCGGCGGCGGGCAGCAGTGTCCGGCGAATGCTGCGCTCCATCAGGCGGGCATAGACCGGGTAGGAGGAAAAGTCCCCCGTCCCGCCGACAAAAATCGACTCCGCTCCGGCTGCACGGCAAACCCCTGCGCATTCCCGCAGCAGACCCTCTTGTGTACCGAATACGGCCCGCACCAGAATATATGCTTCGCCTCGTGCGGGAATCTGGCGTAAAATCAGGCTTGCGATGCCGTCGGCGACTGTAAAAATCGGCAGATCGGTCATATACGTTTTTCCCCCCGTTTCAACAATACCCAGTATACCAGCGAAAATCGGGGACTGCAAGGGATTTCTGCCTTGCAATCCGAAGAACGGTGTGGTAAGGTGTAGAAGGCAGGGAGGGATGAGGATGTATTTGACCCATATTGCAAAACGGGAAGGAAAGCTGCTGAGCTTTCTGCGCGGAGAGCTTGCGCTCTCCTCCGGTCTGGTGAAGCGGATGAAATACAATCATGCCTTTTCTGTCAACGGACAATGTGTTTATACGAATTTTCCCGTCAAGGTCGGAGATTTGATCGGCGTGTGTCTGGACGAGGCGACCCCGGTCTACCCCGCAGAGGATGCGCCCCTGCAGATTCTGTACGAGGACGACGCGCTGCTGGCGGTGGACAAACCGGCGGGAATGCCGGTGCATCCCTCCCACACCCGGAACACCGGTACGCTGGCAAATCGCCTGACGAGCTACTATCAGCGCACCGGGCAGGCGTGCGCCGTTCATCCTGTGGGACGCCTGGATCGGGACACCTTCGGCGTGGTGCTGCTGGCGAAAAACGCCCATGTCCACGCACTGCTGTGCGGAATGTCCAAAGCGGGGCAGATCCGGAAGACATACCGCGCCGCGGTATACGGCTGCCCGCCGTCAGAGACGGGCATCGTCGATGCGCCCATCGCCAGAATCGCACCGACCGGCATGCTCCGCTGCATCCGTTCGGACGGGAAGCCCGCTCGCTCGGAATACCGGCTGCTGGCGCGCAGGGGAGAGGCTTCCCTGCTGGAGCTGCACCCCGTGACGGGACGTACGCATCAGCTCCGAGTACACTGCGCGCATCTGGGCTGCCCGATTTTGGGTGATCCGCAATACGGCAGCGCCGAATCCACAGCGTTTTCCGCGCTGCACGGTATCGAAGGGCAGCAGCTTTGCGCCGTTTCCCTCCGCTTTCGCCATCCTATGACACAAAACCCCATGGAAATCTGCTCTGCGATGGAGATATCCCTTGATTTTCCACATCCCGCGGATGTATAATGTCAAATGTGGGCTGCTGTGTGCAGTCTGCGTATTGTCCAATAATATGATGGAGGAAGATTCCCATGTTTGACCGTTTGATCGATATTCTGAAAGCAAATCCCCGCAAGATCGTGTTTACCGAAGGACCCGACGCCCGTATTTTGGAGGCTGCCGACCGCCTGAAGAAGGGCGGCTTCCTGACCCCGATCCTGATCGGCAATGTAGAGGAAGTCCGGTTCGCCGCGGAAAAGGGCGGCTTTGACATTGAAGGCTTGGAGATCCTTGATCCCGCAACCTACCCCGAAATGGACGCAATGGTGGAAAAAATGGTTGCTCTGCGCAAGGGCAAGATGACACCGGAGCAGTGCCGTGACGCGCTGGCAAAGGGCAATTATTTCGGCACCATGCTCGTCAAACTCGGCTATGCCGATGCGCTGCTCGGCGGCGCAACCTATTCCACCGCGGACACCGTCCGCCCTGCGCTGCAGCTTGTCAAGACGAAACCCGGCGCACATCTGGTCTCCTCCTGCTTCATCCTGGTTCGCGGCGAGGAGAAGCTCGCCATGGGCGACTGTGCCATCAATATTTCCTATGAGGACACGCTGGACAAGGACGGGAACGTGACCGTTTCCGCTGCGGAGAAGCTGGCAGAGGTTGCGATTGAGACCGCACGCTGCGCGCAGCTTTTCGGCATCGATCCGAAAGTCGCCATGCTGAGCTTCTCCACCAAGGGCTCCGGCAAGGGCGCGACCGTACAGCTCTCCCGTGACGCAACCGCAAAGGCAAAGGAACTTGCCCCCGAGCTTGCCATCGATGGCGAGATGCAGTTTGATGCTGCGGTCTCTCCCGTTGTCGGTCAGCTTAAGTTCCCCGGCTCTCCGGTCGCGGGTTATGCGAACACCTTCATTTTCCCCTGCATCGAGGCGGGCAACATCGGCTACAAGATCGCCCAGCGTCTGGGCGGCTACGAGGCCTACGGTCCCATCCTGTTGGGCTTGAATGCACCGATCAATGACCTCAGCCGCGGCTGCAATGCCGATGAGGTCTACAAAATGGCGATTATCACCGCTGCTTTGGCGTAAACGTCTGTTTCCATACAAATGCCGACCGTTGCGCTGCATCGGTGTTCATAGAACCGAAAGAAATCCACCGCAGATGAAAATCGTCTTCGGTGGATTTTCTCTCATGGATCTATTCTGATACTATTCTCTGATAAAAAACTTTCATTTTATCAGAAAGGCACCGCAGTTTGCGTCGCCCTTTTGCGGCAGACTGCCGCAGAAGCCACCCCATAAGTTCTTGATAAAAAGCTTTTTATCAAGAACCGGTATGATTCATGCAGTATTCTTTTCTAATAGAATTGTGAGAACGATAAATTCAAACGGTAGGAGAATTTGACTATGGCGCAGAGAACCGTCCATTATTTGTTGGGAGAAATCCTTTGTGAGAAAACCAGAATGAAAGATAAAAACAGATTCTTATTGGGGAGCATACTGCCTGACGCATATTCAGAGCACCGTGAAAGAGACAGCACGCACTTTATTTGTAGGTCATTACAGAAGAATCAGGCGTATTTTGATTTCAATAAATTCAGAGAACAGTATGATCAGCTCATACAGACAGACGATTTATATCTGGGGTATTATATGCACTTGGTGGAAGATTCCGTTTACAGAAAATTCTTCCGCGACAAAAAGATAAAATCGCCTTGCTGCAGAGAAGAAGTTGCGATGTTACATCAAGACTACCACCTTTTAAATTCATATATTGTGAAACGATATTTGCTTCAAAATACAATGATAAAGCCTATGGATTTTGAAAAGGAGCCGATCTGTAAAGTGGCTGATTTCAGGCTGGATGAGTTTCTTCGGGAAATGGAGCGGGATTTTATCGAAAAACCATCGGGAAATACACATTTTCTAACGGAAAGTTTACTGGATGAATTTATCGATCAATGTGCGATTATATGCGAAAAAGAGCTACAGAGCGTATTAAGCGGAACTTGCTATTTGCAAGCAACTGACTATATGTGGACAAGATAATATATGGATCGTTTTGCAGAGAAGAGCGCATTTCTATCGCATTTCTATCTATGCACTAAGACCCTGTGGCGCATCGTGCAAAAAGGCAAGGTATGGTCGACTTCATACCTTGCCTTTTCTGTCGCTGTTTT
>CAMGMW010000096.1 GCA_946059285.1 uncultured Clostridia bacterium | reverse complement strand
AGAAGTTCCTCATATATCTCATCACTGACGCGCCCGAAATAGTTTTGTTCATAAAGGGAGATGGCGTTGTCCACGTTCAGCACAGCGTAGCGGTCGGTTCTGCCCGCGCCGAAATCCACGGTGGCAAGGGGTGTGTAGCTGACATCGGTAAGCGTGGTTGCTCCGGTGGCATGGTTGCGGGTGAATTCCAGATTCAGAATCAGGGAGGCGTTGACATCACCCTCCGTGGCGGCGCAAAAATCTCCGAGGCTGTATGCGATCACGGCTGTTTTTTCTCTGCCGTCCTGCATAGTAAACTTCCGCTGCTCGATGGTGCTGACCCTGTGAGAGTGGGAGCCGATGATCACATCCACACCGTTTGCCAGCATCAGGGCAGTGATTTCTTCCTGCGTTTCGCTGATTTCCGTTATATTCTCACTGCCCCAATGCAGCATGGCGATGATTACGTCCGGCTCGCGAAGCTGCACAGCGGAGAGCAGAGAGACAATGTCCTCGGTGTCTACGTCGGAATAGTTTTCATTATAGTCCCGATACAGCAGATCCACACTGTATTCAGAGCCGGAGGGGAGGCTCATACCGTTCAGACCTTTGGTGAAGGCAATGAAAGCGATTCGAATGCCGTTGATTTCCCGGATTACAACCCGATGCTCCTCCCGATCTGCGTAGTCGGTGTATGTGCCGAGCGCGGTCATGTGTTCGTTTTCAATGACGGCTTTGGTTCGCTGCAGACCGGCAATGCCGTTGTGAATACTGAAGGAATTGGCGGTTTGCAGCAGGTCAAAGCCGATATCGCCCAGTGCGGAGGCAAAGCTGTCGGGCATGCTGCCGCCGCTAAATGGCTCGCCGGCGAAATTTCCCTCAAAATTACCGATGGCTACATCAGCGGCGCTGAGTGAATTCACGGTGTCTGCAAGCTTTGCAGTAAAATCATAGGTGCCGTCTGCCATGCGTGCGTCGGCGAGCATGGCGTCTGTCAGAAAAATGTCCCCGACCGCGGCGATTGTTACAACACCCATGCCCTCCGTAGGCTTTGAAACGGTGGACGTGACGGGCTTTTCCGTGCAGCCGAAAAGCAGCGAAATACTGACCAATGCCAGAATAAAACAACTTTTGCGAAGAAAAACACTCAAAATACAGGACCTCCAAGATTGGCTGTGTACGCCTATTCTACAATAAATCCCCCTTCAGCACAAGCCATTTTTTCTGAAAAACCAGAAAAGTTGGCAGGGATTGACGAATGTGGTATACTGGATCAAGAGAAAGGAGGCGCACAATGGCAAACCGAAGAAAGAAAAAGAAAAACCGCTGGATGGCGGCAATGCGGGAAGTGCTGTTGGCGCTCCTGCTGATCGGTGTGGTTGTGTCGGTCATTGCCCTGATTTACGGGAAGCTGTTCGGCTGGAATGAAACACAGATTGCACCGAATCGTTACCGAACGGAGGCTTTTTACCGTGAGGACGGCTTCCTGCACTATCAGGATGCGCCTTATATGATTGGGATCGATGTGTCTGCCCATCAGGGGCAGATTGATTGGGAGCGCGTCAGAGACGCAGGAGTGGAATTTGCAATCCTGCGTGCCGGATTCCGCGGGTATGCCGAGGGAACGCTCAGTGAGGACGACTATTTCCGAGAGAATTATGAAGGAGCGCGCAGGGCAGGCTTAAAGATCGGCGTCTATTTCTTTTCACAAGCACGAAGCGAGGCGGAGGCAATGGAAGAGGCGCAATTTGTCTGCTCACTGCTGGCGGGATGCACCTTGGACCTGCCGGTGTATTTTGACTGGGAAACCGTGGATAAATCGGATCGTATTACTGGCGTTGAAGACATCCCGATCACCCAGTGCGCGGTGGCTTTCTGTGAGGAAATCGAACGCAGCGGATTTGACGCGGGCGTGTATTTTAATCAGACTTATGGCTACATGCACCTCGAACTGGAAAAGCTGCAGGACTATGCGCTTTGGCTGGCGGAGTATAATGATACCCCCGGCTTTGCCTATCATTTTCACTGCCTGCAGTATTCCGACAGCGGCAGTGTGGACGGAATCAAAGGTAAAGTCGATTTGGATCTGCTGATGCTTGAGGATTGATATACGGGGAGGGAATCGTTTGGAAAACTATTTTCGTCCCGCGATGACTGAGCGGGAGATCAATGCCATGTCCGCACTGGCGCTGGCGCATATCGGGGACGCCGTATTTGAGCTTCTGGTGCGGAGCAGCCTTTGCATATCCGGGGGCACAACCAACGGTAATCTTCATCACAGGACGGTCGCGCTGGTCTGTGCGGAAGCGCAGGCAGCACGCGCAGATCGCTTGCTGCCGCTGCTGACGGAGCAGGAGACGGCGTATTACCGCCGCGGACGCAATGCGCATCCGCACAGCACACCGAAAAGCGCCTCCCCTGTGCAGTATGCAAAGGCGACCGGGGTGGAGGCGCTCTTCGGCGCACTGTATCTTTTGGGTCAAACAGAACGCCTCAACGAGCTGTTTGTGCAAACCATGGAGGGAAGCCATGCCATTTGACGCTTTTTTTTTGACGGGTGTGCTGCGGGAATTGGAGCCGAAGCTGATCGGCGCGAGAATTGATAAAATTCAGCAGCCGATGCGCGATACACTTTTGCTGCATCTGCGCGGTCGCGAGGGCGGAGGAAAATTGCTGCTTTCTGCCAATGTCAACCGTCCGCGCATTCATTTGACGCAGGCGGCTTTTGAAAATCCGGCACAGGCACCGATGTTCTGTATGCTTCTCCGGAAGCACCTTTCCGGTGGGCGCATTGCATCGCTCAAACAGCCGAAAGCTGAGCGCAGTGTGGAGCTTGCGATTGACTGCATGGATGAGCTGGGGGTGCCGTGCCGCAAGAATCTGATCCTGGAGCTGATGGGACGGAATTCCAATTTAATTCTGACCGATACGGAGGGAAGAATCATCGACTGCCTCCGCCGGGTGGATTTTGAAATGTCTGAGCAGCGGCAGGTGTTGCCGGGACTGTTTTATCGTGAACCGCCGCGGCAGAATAAGCGCATCCCACAGGAGACGGATGAGCAGACGCTGGAAGGCTTGCTGTGTGAGGCGCAGACGGCAAAACGGCTGGATAAATGGTTGATCGACACCTTTGCCGGTCTGTCGCCGCTGGTGGCGCGGGAGCTTGCGTTCCGCACGGCGGGGGAGACGGATGCCGATGTGCGTTCGGTCAGCACTGTGCTTTTGGCGCAGAGACTGACGGCGGAATTTGCGGCGCTGCAGCCGGAACAGATGCGCCCGATCCTCCTTATGCGGGACGGTGCGCCTGCTGATTTTTGCTACCGCGCAATTGCGCAGTACGGAGCGATGATGCAGCTCCGGGAGGAATCGGATTTCTCTGCGCTGCTGGATCGTTTTTACACCGAGACAGACCGCAGCGAACGGATACGCCAGAAATCGCAGACGCTTCGAAAGATGCTTAACACGCTGTACGAACGTACCCTGCGAAAACTGGAACTGCAGCGGCAGGAGCACGCGGCAACGCTCGACCGTGAGCATCTGCGGCGGCTGGGGGATATTGTTACGGCAAACCTGCATGCCATCGGTCGGGGGCAAACATTGCTCAGGGCTACGGACTTTTATGACCCGGAAATGCGGGAGATTGAAATCCCGTTGAGACCGGAGCTTTCTCCGCAGCAAAATGCGGCAAAATTTTACAAGGATTACACAAAAGCGAAGCATGCCGAGAAAGTCCTTGCGCAGCAGATCCAACAGGGCGAAACGGAGGCGGCGTACCTTGCCGGGGTACTGGAAGAGCTTGCGCGTGCGGAAAATGAACGGGATATTGCCGAGATCCGCACGGAGCTGGAATTGGGTGGATATGTCCGACCGTCAGACCGCAGAAGGCAGCCGAAGCAGCAGCCGTCGAAGCCGATGGAATTCCGCTCCGGAGACGGTTACCGCATTCTTGTGGGACGGAACAACCGGCAGAACGATCAGCTTTCGCTGAAAACAGCCCGGAAGGATGACCTATGGCTGCATGTACAGAGCTTTCACGGCACCCATGTCATCATCGAGTGTGCCGGAACCGTTCCGCCGGACGAGACGGTCACGGAGGCGGCGATGCTTGCGGCATATTACTCACAGGCAAAGGAGGGGCAGAATGTTCCGGTGGATGTGACACCGGTGCGTTATCTGCGTAAGCCCAACGGCGCAAAGCCGGGAATGGTTGTGTACGATCAGTACCGGACAGTGATCGTCACGCCGGAAAAGTCTCTGCCGGAGAAACTCAGGGTCTGAGGCGAATGGAATATTGCCCAAGAGCATCTAAAAATCAGCAAAGATCGTTGACACGATTGTGAAAAAATGGATGCATTTTGACGAGGCTTTGTGTATAATAGTACCATATGAACAAGGGGGGAGCGGATTGAGAAATCCTCCGCTGAGTGGCAAACGGCTGTTTTTGCTGGACATGGACGGTACGATCTATCTGGATGAGCAGTTGTTTGACGGAACGGCTGATTTTTTGGAGTATGTCCGAACAATCGGCGGGAAGTATCTTTTTCTGACAAATAATTCCTCCAGAAGTGTGACGGCCTATATTGAAAAAATGGCTCGACTCGGCATCAAAACGACATCTGATGATTTTCTGACGTCCGTGGATGCGCTGACTGTCTATCTGCGGCAGCACGGCTATGTGGGAAAGCGTATCTATGCTTTCGGAACGTCCTCTTTCCGCAGACAGCTTTCCGACGCCGGCTTTTCCGTGACGGACAAGCGAGACGAGAACATCGATGCACTGGTTTGCGGCTTTGATACGGAGCTGACATTTCAAAAGCTGGAGGACGCCTGCATTCTGCTGAATCAGGGCGTGGACTTTATCGCCGCCAATCCGGATTGGGTCTGCCCGACATGGTACGGCTATGTACCGGACTGCGGCAGTGTATGCGAGATGCTGTTTCGCGCGACGGGCAGACGCCCGGTTTTCATCGGCAAGCCGCAGCCAGAAATGGCGCTGCTTGCCATGGAAAAATATGGCTGTTCACCCGCACAGACGCTTATGATTGGAGACCGTATCTATACGGATATCGCCTGCGGCGTCCGTGCGGGCATTGATGCCGCCCTTGTCCTCTCCGGAGAAAGTACTCTGCAGGATATTCCCAAGTATCCCGAAAAACCGACGTATATCTACGAAAATATCCGCGCATTACTCAATGATTTGACAGGAGTGGTAACCAAATGAAGCTCAATTACAAACGCACAATTTTTGTAGGCTTTGCTTTTTTCCTCATTTGTGCCTTCTGGCAGGCGTATGATAACACCATCCCGCTGATCCTGACCAATAAATTCGGTCTTTCTCAGACGGCATCCGGTGTTATTATGGCGATGGATAATATTCTGGCGTTGTTTATGCTGCCGCTGTTCGGCGCGATTTCCGACCGTCACAACGGCAAGATGGGAAAACGCACTCCCTTTATCCTGATCGGGACGAGCGTGGCGGCGGTTGCATGCGTCGGGCTGTCCGTGATGGATAATATGCAGCTGAAAAACATTGGCGGGATGGCGGGCAGTGATGGTCCGGCTG
>CAMGMW010000095.1 GCA_946059285.1 uncultured Clostridia bacterium | reverse complement strand
TATTCAGCAGTTTCGAACGTATGTATCTCCGGCTGCGGACATATTTCGACAGATATACACAGCTGTGTCCACGATACGAGAACAAATAACCGCACAAGCGCAGAACGAAGCTGTGCATAAATATGCATAATTCTGCAAAATCAGGGTGTGGAAAACTCGGTGGAAAGTGTGGAAAAGCACACGGTATAGTGGAGAAAGCAAAGCGTTTCACAAGGTATCGGCTATATATGGAAAGGCAATATACTTTACGCATTCATTTTTACGACATGTTGCGTGCGGGTACGCTAAAAAGCAGCGTAAAATGGATTGGAAACGTCATTTCGGCATATACAATAAAAGGCGTGTGTTTTCAGACAAAACAAAAGGCCCGCCAAAGCGAGCCTTTAAGAGCACAGAGTATTTGAAGGTCATGCCGCAGCCGTTTCTTTTTTATTGCGGTGGAAGAGAAAGCTTGCGGCGAAGATCGCAACGGAAACGAGGAATACGCAGGCTGTTACGCCATAGAACGCTTTGCCGCCGATGGTGTCAAACAGAACGCCGCCGAGCAGGTTGCCGAGAATGCCGGAGATTTGCGCCACGGAAATGAACAGGCTGTGCGCCGTGGCACGCAGCTCCACGGGTGCAAGCTCATAGATATAGTTCGTGCCCGTGCCGAGAAATGCACCGTTGCCAAGGCCGTAAAACGCGGCAAATACCAACATAGTCGGCAGCGAATTCACAAGGAAGCAGAAGCACAGACACTCCGTCGCCATCAAAATTGCAGAAAGCATGATGAGGTATTTCATCTTGATATAGCGGCGCAGGCGGCCGATGAAGAACAGAAACGGGATTTCCATCATAGCGCGCACGGAGAGAATGAGCCCAAGATTGACGGTATCAATCTGGATATCCGCCATGTAATACGTCAAAAAGTTCGCTTCAAATGCCACGGCCATCTGGAAAAAGAATGCAAAAATGAGAAACGCCATGTATGCGTAGTTTTTCAGCAGTACGCCGGCACCCGCTGCGCTCTTTTTCACACGCTTGCCGCTCTGCGGCTCAAAGCAGAAATACGTCAGCACAATGGCGGGAATCATCACAATGCCCATCACCCAGAATGTCGAAGGCACACCCGCCGCAGGAATGAGCGCGTTTACCGTGATAACACCGGCAATGGCAAATAAAAGCGAGCCGCTGCTGCGTACCATGCCGTAATTCAGTCGATGCTCCGCACAGTTGCGCACCGTAAGGTTATCGACAAACGGCGACATCGGTACGCGGAAAAAGTTGATGATCGGGATCAAGATTAGAAATAATAGCGTCGAGTAGGATTGCCCCGTCGGAATGAGTGGCACAAAAATGAAAAGGCCGCAGCCGAGCGTCAGCGTTAAAATGACAATTTTGCGCACGCTGCCGATACGGTCGCTCACCGTGCCCCAAAACGTCATGGCAAAAATAGCGACGGCACAGGCAATGGCGTTTAATAAGCCGAAATCCGTAGCGGGAAAGCCGATGCTTTGCAGGTAGACTGTTTGATAATTGCCTACCGCCATAGCCGCCCAAAAAATGCCCTGCACGCCGGCAAGGCGCAGCGTTTCCGCCATCTCCGGGGAGAGGGAGCGCAATCTGCGAAGCTTGTTCATGAAAAACCATCCTTTTAGCCCAATAGGGCCGAGTGTAATAGGGGAAGCGCGGAAAATATGCCGTGCGCCGAATATGTCGTGTACGGGAGATGTGCTTTTAATACAGTAGTTTTAGGGTATATCAAACGGAGCGGAGTGTCAAGATATTTTGTGATTTCTGTATGAAGTTTTTTACAAATGGAGTGCTTTTTAGAAGTTCAGTCCGTCAAAATCCTGCAAAAATCGCCCCGAAACCCGGAAGTTAGCCGCATAAAACCGCTTTTTGTGGCTTTTCCCTAAAAAGCGCATAGAACGCTCAGCGGGTATCTCTGTTTTTTCGAGGACAAAACAGTTGAAAATGTACCGCGAAAGTGGTACAATCTAATACCAAATAATATATTTTCTCCGGCTTGCCGGGAAATTTTTCCTATGCGGTATGCGGAAATTACCGCATAAAGACAACAAAACACGGTGCACAAGGCGAAAGGATGGTTGACGGTATGCTGAACACAGAATTCACCTCTAAGTTTGTCAAAGAGGGGCTCACCTTTGACGACGTTCTTCTGATCCCGGCAGAATCACACGTACTGCCCAGTCAGGTAGACATTTCCACTCATCTCACAAAGAAGATTAAGCTGAACACCCCCATTATGACGGCGGCTATGGATACCGTCACGGAAGCGGATATGGCCATTGCCATTGCGCGTGAGGGCGGCATCGGCATCATTCACAAGAATATGTCCATTGAGCGTCAGGCCGATCAGGTCGATATGGTCAAGCGCTCCGAGAACGGCGTTATCGTTGATCCGTTCTTCCTTGCGCCGGAGAACACCGTGCGCGAGGCGGATAACCTCATGGGCCGCTACAAGATCTCCGGCGTGCCGATCTGCGAAAACGGCAAGCTCGTCGGCATCATCACGAACCGCGACCTGCGCTTCATGTCCGGCTCCGATTTCGACCAGAAGATCGAAAACGTCATGACGAAGGATCACCTCGTCACCGCGCCGGTCGGTACCACCCTCAAGGATGCACAGGAGATCCTGCGCCACCACAGAATCGAAAAGCTTCCGATTGTCGATGAAAAGGGCTATCTGAAGGGCCTCATCACGATTAAAGATATTGAAAAAGCTGTGCAGTACCCGAACTCTGCAAGAGACGACGGCGGCCGTCTGCTCTGCGGCGCGGCTATCGGCGCTACGGCCGACGTTCTGGACCGCGTTGCTGCCCTTGTGGAAGCACAGGTCGACGTTGTCGTGCTCGATTCTGCACACGGTCACAACAGCGGCATCATCGAAGCAGTGAAAAAGGTCAAGAAAGCATACCCGGACCTTCAACTCATTGCGGGTAACGTTGCAACGGCAGAGGGCACCCGTGCGCTTATCGAAGCCGGCGCAGACTGCGTAAAGATCGGCATCGGCCCGGGCTCCATCTGCACCACCCGTGTGGTCGCCGGTATCGGTGTGCCGCAGGTCACGGCTGTGTATGATGCAGCATGCGCGGCGGCAGAATACGGCGTTCCGGTTATCGCAGACGGCGGCATCAAGTACAGCGGTGATATCGTCAAGGCGCTCGCAGCAGGTGCAAGCGTTGTTATGCTCGGCTCCCTTGTTGCAGGCTGCAAGGAGACTCCCGGCGAGTACGAGCTCTATCAGGGCAGACAGTTCAAGGTCTACCGCGGCATGGGCTCTCTGGGCGCTATGGGTAAGGGCTCCAGCGACCGCTACTTCCAGGCAAACAACAAGAAGTACGTTCCGGAAGGCGTTGAGGGCCGCGTGCCTTATAAGGGACCGCTCGCAGATACCATTTATCAGATGGTCGGCGGTCTGCGCTCCGGCATGGGTTATGTGGGCTGCGCAAATATCCCGGAAATGCACGAGAAGGCACAGTTCGTGCGCATTACGGGTGCGGGTTTGAAGGAAAGCCATCCGCACGACATTCAGATTACGAAGGAAGCCCCGAACTACTCCATCCACGGCTGATTTTAAATTTGCATTACGGAACCTCTTCGTCTGCACGGCGAAGGGGTTCTGTTTTGTTTTCAGCAGTTGCACAAAAACCGGTAAGCATGCATAGTGAAGGACATCTGATGCAAACTAAAGCAAAAATCCGTATTCTATATCGATATTGGAATATCACATACTATTATATATAGGATGGCTTTGCAGCAAAAAACGCATAGAAAACAGCGCACATAGGGGAGAGGCAGGTGGACAAAACTTCGAAAATGTCCAACATATTTTCCGAGTAAACTGCATTTTTGCGCGTTCTCTTTCAAAAACAGGAGAAAACTTGTCGGATTTCGCCGTAAAATGCAGGAATTCGGTTTCTATCCGTCGTTCGTGCACAATACACGGAAACTTGTATTTTTGTCGAGGACACGCCCTTGACGCGGCTTTTTTTGGCGGATTTTGGGCGGACTTAATTACAAAATTGCAATACTATCATGAAAAACTGCACGGTGTGTATATGTCTCAAGGTCATAATTCACAAAAATATACGAAAATTAGGACAGGATTTCCATAGTTTTGCCACTTGCGATTTAGCGGTTTATGCTGTATCATGTATGCAATATGAATTTTCTTTGAACGAAAATTTCATAATTCTATCACCTATCACATTAGGAGGAACAAGAAATGAAACTGAAAAAGGTTTTAGCTCTGGTTCTGTCCGCGGCGTTGGTTGTTTCCGCATTCGCTGGGTGCGGCGGCAACAGCTCCAGCTCCACGGCATCTACCGAGAGCAGCACAGCTTCTGAAAGCAGCGCAGAATCCACCGAGTCCACCGCCTCCGGAGATTCCACCCCGGCTGCATCCGGTGACGCTACGGCAACCTTCACCCCGAAGACCGTAGACGCTGCAAAGACCATCAGCCTGAACGCAGGTATGGAGCCGACAGGCCTGAACACCCTGACCTCCACATACTCCATTGAGTTCTCCTTGTTCAAGCACATGTATGAGAACCTCGTCTCCCTCGACGATGACGACAACACAGTCCCGGGCGCAGCTGAGAGCTGGGACTACGATGAGGATACCCTCACCTACACTTTCCACCTCCGTAAGGACGGCGTTTGGACAAACGGCGACCCGGTTACGGCGAAGGACTTCGAGTTTGCTTGGAGTCAGGCTTTGAACCCGGATGTTGCTTCTGATTACGCTTACTTCCTCTACTTCATCAAGAACGCTGAAAAGTACTTCAACGGTGAAGTTACTTGGGACGAAGTTGGTGTAAAGGTTGTCGATGATTATACCCTTGAGGTTACCCTGGAGCAGCCGACTCCGTACGCACTGTTCCTGTTCTCCTTCGGCACCCTTGCTCCGATCAACCAGAGATTCTATGAGGCTGTAGGCGCAGACCTCTACTCCACCGAAGCGCAGTACTTCTGCACGAACGGCCCGTTCGCTCTTACCGAGTGGAGCCACAACGATAAGATCGTTATGCAGAAAAACGATGCATGGCACGGCGCAGCAGACGTAGAAGTTGAAGAGATCGATTGGAAGATCATCACCGATGCCAACGCAGCTCTCTCCTCCTTCCTCGCAGGCGACCTGGATATGGTCGGTCTCGGCACCGGCGAACTCATCAAGCAGGCTACAGCAGCAGGTGCTACGATTCAGTCTTATACGGATGGTGGCGCATTCTACATTTACTTCAACAACAATGACCAGTATCTCTCCAATGTAAATCTCCGTCGTGCACTGTTCAATGCAATTGACGCGCAGAAGGAAATTGATACGGTTTGGCAGAACGATAACGAGCCGATGACTTCCTTCACGGCGCCCGGTGTTTCCGCTGCTGACGGCACCCCCTTTGCAGGTAAGGTCGGCGAGCTGTATGCGCCGTCCCGTGACCAGGAAAAGGCTAAGGAATACCTTGCAACGGCTCTCTCCGAGCTCGGCTGCACGGTAGACGATCTCTCCGCTCACCTCTCCATCGACTGCGGTGACTCCGCAACGGCTATT
>CAMGMW010000094.1 GCA_946059285.1 uncultured Clostridia bacterium | reverse complement strand
GTATCTGAGAAGGAAGAAATCCAGACTGTCGTATTTTTGTGGCTATGGGGAACAGTTTCAGGTTCCCGTAATTCGCATCAGATCTGGAGAAGGAAGCAGGGGAATCAAAAAATGCGTTGCCTGTGAAGCAGTGAACAACAACGGCATTCTGCGGTCGTTCTTTTCAGGCCAGGAGGCGGTTACAAGCGTCATCGCAACGTCCCTGTTTCAGACGCTTCCCCAGTCTGAGGTCAGAATCAGAACGATGCAGCAGGAGGATGATTTCGGATTCGGCATTTCTGATTATACGGAAAAGCAGGAAATACAGAAAGCCAAGCAGTTTCTGACCTTCTCAGACAGCAGACAGGCCTCTGCATATTTTGCAACGTATATGGATACGACCTACCGGAAGCTGCTGTACAAGAGGCTGCTTGTCGAGCAGCTTCGTGGGCAGGAGGTACCCCGGACGCTGTCTGCTTTTTGTGAAGACTTGCAGGCAATGCTTGAGCAAAAGGGCATACTTGCATACACGGACGACCGCGCAGAAAAAGAGAGCTGGAAGGCAATTCTTGCCGAAGCGGCCGAAACAGGCGCCAACACATCTCTTTATGGACTGGGTCTGATGGCGATGGGTATTGACACACAGATGGTCAGGGCTAATCCGAAGCTGGGGCTCAGCCAGGAAGAGGTCGCCTCCATGATGAATGTTCTGACAATTGGCCTGCTCAATGACGTGGCTGTGTACTGTCCGGTTCCCATGACAGAGGATGACCGGGCATTCTACATGTATTCCTCTATTCCATGCAAATACAGACTATCCGGGAATGACTCCCTGACAAACACCCACGGATTTGTCCCTGTCAAAGAGAGATACAGCAACAGGAGACAGGATTATCTCAAAAAAATCCTCGGCATATCTGCTCCCAATTATCCTCCTGAGCGGGTACGGGAGATACTGAGCAGCATTTTTAGCCTGTTCATCCAGATGAAGCTGCTGCGGCCCGAGGGTGAGGGATATCAGCTCAATCCGGAATGTCTCAAGGTTTTGAACCCACAAAGCTGGTATCGGTGCAGCAGGTGTGGCCGGTTAACCCCCTATAACGTCAAACGCGTCTGCCCAACCTACAGGTGTGAAGGGCAGTTGAACCCCTGCGATCCCGAAATGGAACTGGCAGACCATCATTATTACCGGCTGTATCAGGATTTGGAGCTGCGTCCCCTGCGGATCAGGGAGCACACAGCTCAGCTCGACAAGGATACGGCTTATCGTTATCAACAGGATTTCAAGGAAAAAAGGCTGGATGTGCTGAGCTGCTCAACTACCTTTGAAATGGGCGTGGATGTCGGCTCACTGGAAACCGTCTTTATGCGCAACATGCCGCCGATGCCATCCAACTATGCACAGCGAGCCGGACGCGCCGGGCGAAGCAAGCGCAGCGCTGCTTATGCGCTGACATTCTGCAACCGAAGCAATCATGACTTTGCGTATTTCAAGAACCCGATTGCGATGATCAAGGGTCAGATTCATGCACCGCATTTCAACATTGAAAACGAAAAAATCGCTATTCGTCATCTCTATGCTTCCGCACTCTCGTTTTTCTTCAAGAAGCATCCCGAATACTTCAGCACCGTCAAGCGCTTTGCTGGACAAAACGAAGACGTTTCGGATGAGCAGGATGCCATTACTTTGCTGAAAGCCTATCTGGCAAGCCGCCCGGAGGAGCTCAGGAGGTTTTTGCAGAGCTTTTTGCCAGCAAGTTTATACAGAGAATTTGGATGTGATGCGTTTGATTGGGTTGAGAGACTGGTTGGAGAGAATGATGAAACGCAGGGTAAGCTGACAACAGCTGTTGCAGAATACAGATATGAGGTCGGGAAGCTGCACAAAGCCGCGGAAGAAGCATTCCGCAAGAACGCCAGCACGGGCTACTACGTTCAGAGAATCCGCAACTACGAAAGGGAAAATGTGCTCAGCTTTCTGTCCAGAAGGAATATCATGCCTCAATATGGATTTCCTGTAGATACCGTTGCCCTGCAGGTAGAGGATCGCAAAGCGGGCAACCATTATGGCGTTGAATTGCAGCGCGATCTGGCTATGGCGATTTCTGAATATGCGCCAGGCTCTCAGGTGGTGGCAAACGGCAGGCTATTCACCAGCAGGTATATCAAAAAAATGCCCAACATCGGCTGGAAGATGTATGACTATGTGTCCTGCGAGTCATGTCAGTCGCTGAACATTGAGGTCAGTATTGAACGGCAGGAGAACGAACAGCTGAAGGCATGCAGAATCTGCGGATGCGCGCTGAAGGCAGAGGCGCAAAAGACGTTCCTGGTACCGGAATTTGGTTTTGAAGCAGATTCTGCGAATGTGCAAAAGCCCGGCTTGATCAAGCCCCGGCGAACCTATCGGGGAGACATCAGCTACGTTGGATACCGGCATGAGGGAGAACGCAGAAGGATCCCGGTTGGCCGAGCATTGGCAGAGATTCAATACTGCAGCAAAGACGAAATGGCCGTCATGAATTGCTCGGATTTTTATGTCTGTGAAGCGTGCGGCTATGCAGAGCTGGGACCCGGCTTTGTCAAATCGATAGAAAAGCCACACAAAATGCCCAGCGGTCGTGCTTGTCAGCAGCGCTATTTAAGGCGCCTTTCTCTGGGATACCGCTTTGAAACGGACGTATTCCAGCTGCATGTGATCGATGTGCCGCTTGAACTCGGGCAGCATGATCAAGCGCTCAGCGTTTTGCACGCCATGCTTCGCGGCATCAGCCTGGCGCTCGATATCGAAGAACAGGATATCGACGGCTGCCTGCAGAGCTTTGAAAATCCGGTAACAGGCGCATATGGCTATGGCTTTGTATTTTACGATTCGACACCTGGCGGGGCCGGGCATGTAAAGCGACTTGAGGACGAAAAACTGCTTGCCCATGCAATCGAGAGGGCACTCGACGTTGTCGCCAGCTGCACATGCGGCGGTGATGAAGCTGACGCTTCCTGCTATGGCTGCCTGCGCTGCTATCGAAATCAGCGAATCCATGACCTGCTCAAGAGAAGATTGGCTATCCAATACCTGAACCGGATTGTGTGCTGAAGGGTAAGGACATTGCACCTAATCTTATGGTCAATACCCGATGGTGCAAACTGAGTTACCAGAACAAATGAACCAAGTTATTTGAATCTACAAATTCTATTATTCCTTGATCATTTACCATCTTAAGTCATCATGACGGCCACATGTTTGTACTGCCGTGTCCGGGGAGGGATCGCCGTGAAGAAAACACAGCTCATCGTACACACAAAGAATTATATGGATATGCTGGCACAGGGAGTTGATCCGATCAGCAAGATGAAGATTGAAATGGACTCTGTTGTTCTGCAACCAAGAATGCAGAAATGTTTCGCCTTTGTTGCAGAGATTTTCGACGAGCTCATCAAGAATAACGGGTTTATTGCACTTGACCCGGAGGATGCCAACCGTTACGAAGTAGTAGAAAAGAAATCATCATTCTCTTTAAGCAAAGAACAGATTCACCGTATTTCTGTTTCTTCCAAGCCCATCACGCCCAACGCCTTTTTGAATCACATCAATCGAGTGGTTGACGGAAAGCGAATGGAAAAGCTGTCGTCAAAATCCATGAACGCATGGCTTTTGTCACAGGGATTCATTACCGAAAGCAAAGAACCCACCACGATCAACAGGACGATCCGAAGGCCATCCAATCGTTCCTCAGAAATCGGCATTCAGGAACAAGAATCTGTTGACCCCAAAACCGGCGAGCTCAAGAAACAGATGGTCTTTACTTTGCAAGCTCAGGCATATCTGTTGGCGCATTTGGATGATATTGCTGCCTGCCAACAGCGGTCAGACTAACGGGTTAGATTGCTTCTGCATTCCGGTTGATCTGCTCGATAACCTTACGGATTCCCGCCCATGCCGTTGTATTCCCGCCAAACAGCTCCACGATATTCCCCCGGTCTGTGAACGGCGTTTCCTGCAGCACGGAAAAATCCTTCATGATCCCATTGTGAACGATGTATTCAATGATCTGATTGACGAAATAGATTTGCCGGTCGTTCAGGTTCGTCTCGTCCAGATACGCGGAAAACGCTTCCTTGGCAGCGTTCATGTCCATGCCGACAATTTCCCGGACAAACTCACCGAGCGGCTTCTTTCCATATTCCGCCTCATAATCCTGCCGGGTACCCACCTCGCTCCAAAGAATGCTTTCCAGAGACTCAATGTCCATCGCATTGAGCGGAATGTTGGTTTTCAGCTTGGCGATGGCGATATGATCCTGATGCTGCCGGACATAGTATTCCGCCTTGGCCTTGTAATTCTTGAGATCATCGTTTTCCAGCTCGGATTCGTTCCATTCGATGGAGAGAATTTCATCGTCGAAATTGGTATCGTAAACCGCGCCGCCGACAGGGATGTATTTCATTAGGTCGCGCAGGTTCTCGCGGATATGCTCAAACTCGTTGATGCCGGCATTGTCCAGATAATCGGTATGCAGAATCTTGTCGATCAGCTCAGCCTGCATCATGATCTCCGGGATGTTGGCGACGCTTGCAACGGAGGAAACCTTCTTGAGCAGATCCTTGCGCGCCCGGGTATACTTCTTTCCGATCAGATAGGCCAGCTCTATGCCGTACATCAGAGCGTCAAAGCGAAGCGCCTTTGCGTCGTCATGGTCTGGCACAATCAGCGGCGCCAGCTCCTGCCCCATCGTCAGCGTGTCCTCATAGGTGAGCGTCTGATAGTTGTCCGGGTTGGCGTACTGCTCCACATACCGAAGATGCTGGCGCACAGCGAAATTCTCTTTGTTCAGCTCCCTGACCTTGCCGACCATGTCCTCCACAAGCGACCGCCGGAAAGCAATCAGCTCTTCGGTTTGATAGGCCAGATCCTGCAGCTTATAGGCAATCTGCGCTTTGAGCTGGAAAATGGCGCCCTGAAGCGCAATCATGTTGGCGGTGGGCTTGCCCTTGTTCATGCGGAAGAACTCAAAATTGCCGCAGAAATCGAAGATATAGAACTTGTCCTTATCTTTACCGTCCATCAGCTTCGGGCACAGGCGCGTTCCGCGACCGATCATCTGCCAGAATTTCGCCTTGCTCATCACTTTCTTGAAAAAGACGAGATTGAGCACCTCCGGCACGTCGATGCCGGTATCCAGCATATCCACGGAAATGGCGATCTGCGGCAGCTTGTCCGGGTCGGAAAACTCGTCAATCGCGCTCTGTGCATAGGTCATGTAGTTGTCGATCACCTTGGCATAACCGGCCAGATGCGGGTATTCCTTGCCGAATACCTCCAGAATCTTCTCCGCGTGGGCGTGATTCTTGGCAAAGATGATCGTCTTGCCGATTTTATTGCCGTAGTCAATGTGCAGGCCATGCTTCATGAGCACATTCAGCACCTCACGAATCGTGTCCTCATTGAACACCCATTCGTTCAGCGCGGAGGAGGCAATGCTCTCCGGCAACTCACCGTTTTCATCCTCAAAGGTATCCTCATAGGCCTGCTTGTCCTCGTCGGACAGCTCGTCGTAGACGATGCCCTGTTGGATGAACTTCAGCGTCGTCTCCACCGACATGAAGTCCACCAAATA